>JBBRJW010000011.1:0-13023 GCA_038218705.1 Chthonomonadales bacterium
GCAGCGCTCTGAGGAGCAGGCCTCGTCGCTGGAAGAGACCGCCTCGAGCATGGAAGAGATGACCGCCACCGTAAAGCAGAACGCAGACAATGCCCGTCAGGCGAACCAATTGGCCTCTCAGGCCCGCGACTTTGCGGAAAAGGGCGGGGCAATGGTGGCGCAGTCCGTCCACTCGATGGAGGAGATCAATTCATCCAGTAAGCGGATCTCCGATATCATCAGTGTCATCGATGAGATTGCATTCCAGACCAATCTGCTGGCGCTAAACGCGGCCGTGGAAGCGGCGAGGGTTGGCGAGCAGGGGCGCGGGTTTGCAGTGGTGGCCGCCGAGGTGCGCAATCTTGCACAGCGGAGCGCTACCGCAGCAAAGGAGATCAAGAGCCTGGTTGCCGATAGCGTGCAGAAGGTTCAGGAGGGCAGCACCCTGGTCAATCAGAGTGGCAAGACTCTCGATGAGATCGTCGCTTCGGTGAAGAAGGTTGCGGACATTATAAGTGAGATCTCGGCAGCCGGGCAGGAGCAGGCAGCCGGAATCGAACAGGTGAACAAGGCCGTCATGCAGATGGATCAGCTGACCCAGCAGAATGCCGCGCTGGTCGAGGAGACGGCCGCCGCGAGTCAGGGTGCGTCGAACCAGGCGCACGAGATGTCGGAGATGGTTGCGCGCTTCCGACTGGATGACAAGCATATCGAGCAGGCAAGACAGCGCATCGCGGCGGCAGCAAGCGAGCATGTACAGAAGGCCACCGGTACGCATGGGCCCGTGTCGGGTCGCAGTGCGGGTGGGCGGGCGGTACGCTCTGCAAAGCCGAAGCTCCAGCTCGTGGATAAGAACGACGACGGGTTCGAGGAGTTCTGAGCCTGAGAGCTCCGGCCAGACGCTGCGGGGAGGGTGGGCGCGAAATGCGTTCGCTCTCCCCGCACTTAAAGGAAACGAGCAGGCAGCAACGGTATGGAAGAGTTCAATCTTACCGATTCTGAGTTTCGAGCCTTGCGAGAGGTTATCCACGGCCTCACGGGGATTGCCCTTGCCGACGGAAAGCGTCAGCTTGTAAAAGCGCGACTGCAGCGCCGCCTTCGTGAGCTGAGGCTGAGCCGGTTTCAGGAATACGTCGATCTTGTTGCTCAGCAAGGAGAGAACGGCGCGGAGTGTGGGGAGCTAATCAATGCAATCACCACGAACAAGACCGACTTCTACCGCGAGGCGCACCACTTTCGATTTGTAGAGGAGCACCTGGTGCCTGAGCAGCGCCTGCTGGCCCCGCCGGGGCATCTGCGCCGACTGCGAGTGTGGCACGCGGGCTGCTCTACTGGCGAGGAGCCCTACACCATGGCGGCCTCGCTCGCAGCCGCGATACCTCCCGGCGAGAGCTGGGATATCCGCCTGCTCGCCTCCGACATCGACACACGCGTGCTCACCCACGCCGAGAAGGGCATGTACGAAGCCGCGCGAGTAGGGCCCGTTCCGGAAGCAGCGCTGCGCCGCTGCTTCCTCCGGGGCGGAGGATCGAGCGCCGGAATGTATCTGGTGAAAGACGAGCTGAAACGCTGGATTACATGGCGACAGATCAACCTCCAGGCAGCCAACTGGCCGATTCGACCGGATGTCCGCTTCGATGCGATATTCTGCCGAAACGTGATGATCTATTTCGATAAGCCAACCCGCCGTCATCTGATCGCGCGCTTCGCAGAGTGGCTGCGCCCGGGAGGATATCTGTTCCTCGGACACTCTGAATCGCTCCTGGGTCTCTCGGACAGGTTTGCCACAGTGGGAGCAACTAGCTTCAAGCTGCTGCCGGTTCCCGAGGCCACTCGATGACGAGCATTCAGCGGCTGCCCCCCACGGTCGACGCCAGACCGAGCAAATCCATCCATATCGGGGGCGTGCTGGCCAGCCGTGGAGCCATTTCCATTCGTACCGTGCTCGGCTCCTGTATTGCGGTATGCCTACGCGACCCGGTATCGCGCGTAGGCGGCATGAATCATTTCTTGCTGCCTGAGAGCGCCCAGGGCGAGTCGAGCTCCCGCTATGGCATACACGCCATGGAGCTCCTCATCAATGCCTGCATGAACGCCGGTGCTCAGCGAAACCGGCTGGAGGCCAAGGTCTTCGGCGGCGCGCACCTGCTCCAGACCCACCTTCCGGATGGGGGCGTACCGCGCGCAAATATCCGGTTTGCGCTCCACTTTCTTGAGGTCGAAGGCATCGTGGTGGTTAGGAAGGATGTTGGCGGATTCGAGCCGCGCGTGATTCACTTCCAGACGGACTGCGGACGCGTGCTCCTGAAGCGGCTTACTTCGGCCTCGGCAGAGCGAAGGCAGGTTGCTGAACTGCTGGCTGAAGAGAGGCGGATTCGCTCTCAGAAACCGATTGACACGGGCTTGACGGACGACAACGTTACGCTCTTCTGAAAGGAGTCCGGGTATGCTAGCGAGACCCGTCCGCGTGCTGATTGTAGATGACAGCGCCGCAATGCGACGCCTTCTGACCGAGATATTGAGCTCCGATCCGTCCATCGAAGTCGTGGGGACAGCCGCTGATCCCTATTTCGCGCGTGACAAGATTACGACGCTTCAGCCAGACGTGCTGACTCTCGATGTAGAGATGCCTCGAATGGATGGGATCACGTTCCTGGAGAAGCTCATGCACGGGCATCCAATGCCCGTTGTCATGGTCTCCTCGCTCACCCAGGCCGGCTGCGACGTTACTCTTCGTGCGCTGGAACTTGGCGCGGTCGACTTCTTCTCGAAGCCAACTATGGATGTGCTGGCGGGGTTGGAGGGCGCGGCTGCCGAGATCACCGAGAAGGTGAAAGCGGCCGCTCTTGCCCACGTGCGGCCAGCGCAGGGGCGGACCCTGCAGGCACGCCTCGCTGCGCCAACCACGTTTCGCCTGACGCACCAGGTGATCGCTATCGGCGCGTCCACCGGCGGTACAGAAGCGATCCGGGAGGTGCTGACCGCTCTGCCAGCCTCTACGCCCGGGATTGTGGTGGTGCAGCACATGCCGCCCGGGTTTACAGCATCCTTTGCTGAGCGGCTGAACAAGCTCTGCGCCATCGAGGTTCGGGAAGCGCGCGATGGCGATCGAGTGCTGCCGGGGCACGCGCTGATTGCTCCAGGCAACTTTCACACCCTGTTGAAGCGTTCCGGAGCGGAGTATCGTGTGCAGGTGGTGGAAGGCAACCCGATAAACCGCCATCGACCGTCCGTCGATGCGCTCTTCAACTCGTGCGCGGAGCAGGCCGGCCGAAACGTGGTGGCAGCGATTCTTACCGGTATGGGGGATGATGGCGCACGAGGCCTGCGCCTTCTGCGGGACGGAGGAGCCCGCACCATGGCACAGGATGAGGCGAGCTGCGTGGTCTACGGGATGCCAAGAGAGGCCGTGGCGCGTGGCGGCGCGGAGAGCGTGCTTCCGCTCGGACGTATCGCGGGCGAGTTGCTGCGCTGCTGCGCTGCATCGGCCGCAGCATAGTGGTCGGCGGGCGGGCAAAACAGGGAGCCCTCGGGGAGTGTGTTTCTCCCCGAGGGCTCCTCAGTGCCTGCAGGCTTCTAGAGCTCGTCGTTCTGGAAGAACTCGATCATCTCTCCGTCCGGGCCGCGAACGAAGGCGATCCGGAAAGTGAGGCCCGGCTCCTGGGCGTGCGGTGGAATGAGGGACTTTGTCTCCGTGGTCACGACACCGCCGGCGGCGCGAGCGCGCTCCAGGGCCGCGCCTGCATCCGTGGTTCGCAGCGCAAAGTGGAGAATCGGCCCCTCGTCACCCGCGTCCAGCGCGCGCTTCTTGCCCCCGGCAAATACCTCCAGGTAGTTGCCGTCGCCGGTGTCGAGAAGCACCGCGCGCGAATCGGCCTCGCTGGCGCTGCGGCCGTCAACGCCCCACGTGTAGCGCGGCTTGAAGCCGAGGCCCTCGGTGTAGAACTTGAGGGTCGCCTCGAAATCAGACGACTTGATCGCGACGTGGTGGAAGCCTCCACCGCCGATTGCACCATTGGACCCGTTGCTGGACATAGATCTCTCTCCTTCTGGATGATGAGCGCCCGTGTTACCACTCGGGCGCGGCGATATCTTCGATCAGAAACTGGACGCTGCGCCGGCCGTTCCACTCGTTGATCTGGGCCTTGTAGCAGATATCAAGCGTGCTGCCGGGCTGCAGTGTATCCGCGAAATCCCCTCGGTTCCAGAAGGGCGCATCCACCTGATCCCGGCTGTTCACGCCCTCGGCAGCAATGAGCAGCCGCAGATGCTTTCCGTCCTGCCCCATCCGCTCTGCGCCGTTTATGCGGACACCGCGGCTGACGAAGAGTGGCTCAGGATTCCCTATCCCGAACGGCGCCATAGAGGCGATCATTTCGATAAGCCCGGGACACATCTGGCTCGGGTTGATCTCCATCGCCGTCTGCAGGCTCGGCATGCAATCTTCCTCGGAGAGCCTCTCTACCGCGAACTGATTGATGTCTGCTGCGAAACCGGCCACCTCGTCCGCCTCGATCGAAAATCCCGCCGCGGGCGCATGCCCCCCGTATTCCAGAAGGTGGGCTCGCGATGCGTGGATCGCATCGTAGATGCTGAAGCCCGGGATAGAGCGGGCCGACCCACGGCCGATACCGGTCGCCTCGTCCATCGCGATCATGACGCACGGTCGATGGAACCGGTCTACGATCTTGCCTGCTACGATACCGATCACTCCCCCGGGCCAGCCCGGGCCACTCACGACCAGGCAGCGCGCCTCCACCACGTCCTGGAGCGCCACCTGGGCAAGCGCCTCCTCAAGAATACGCGCCTGTAGCTGCTGTCGCTCGACATTGAGATCCTGCAGCGCAGCCGCCATCCGCGCGGCTTCGTTCGGATCGCAGGTGAGCAGCAGGTCGAGAGCGAGCTGCGTCTCTCCGACCCTGCTGGCGGAGTTAATACGGGGTCCGAGACCGAAGCCGATGGAACGAGCATCGAGGGGCTTTTTCGCGTATCCCGAGACCTCGATGAGCGCCTGCAGCCCGAGCTTCTTCGTCTCCGTCAGCGCCTTCAGCCCTGCGCCAACGATGATCCGATTTTCACCTACCAGGGGCATCAGGTCCGTTACGGTGCCGATGCATGCGAGGTCGAGATATCCCCGGTAAAACCCGTCGACGTTGTGGCCGAGGCAGGAGACAAGCGCTTCGCAGAGCTTGAATGCGACGCCCACTCCGGCAAGATCGCGAAAGGGATAGCGCGAGTCGTGCCGATGCGGGTTCACCACGGCAATGGCGTCTGGCAGTGAGCCGTCAGCATTCGGAGTGTGATGGTCGGTTACAATGACATCGATGCCATGCTGCTTTGCCTGGGCCACTTCGTCGACGCGCTGGATCCCACAGTCGGTCGTAATGATGAGCTTCACGTCATCGAGCTTCGCCTGCTCGATAAAGGGGGCGCGCATATCGTAGCCGTCGCGCTTACGGTGCGGCACAAAGACCTCGACCTGACCGCCCAGCTTGCGGAGGCAGCGGGTCAAAAGTGCAGCGGAGGTGACTCCGTCGCCGTCATAATCCCCGTGAACCAGAATCTTCTCACGAGTGTGGAGCGCCTGCTTCAGCCGGTTACAGGCGATCTCGGCATCCGGCATGAGCATGGGGTCGTGCAGCTGGCTGAGAGACGGGTTGAGAAAGTCGTTCGCGGCCTCCGCGGTGACGATTCCGCGCTGCGTGAGCAGGCGGGCGACCACCGGATCGATGCCGAGCTTTCGGGTGAGCTCGATCTCGACCTGGTCGTTTGCTGGCAGGGCCTGCCAGCGCTTGGAAGTGTGCCCGCGCCTCATGATCGCTCCTGACCGTACGCTCGCAGGATCGATACAATCTGCTCGGCTGCGCTGCCATCGCCATAGGGATTGCCGACGTGCGCCATCGCCGCGTGCGCTCCGGGGTCCATCAGCAGCGTGTCCGCCTCCGCCACGATTCGATCTTCGTCTGTGCCGATTAGCTTCGCCACGCCGGCGTCCACACCCTCTGGCCGCTCGGTGGTCTGCCGGAGCACCAGGATCGGAACGCCCAGGGTTGGCGCCTCCTCCTGTACTCCACCGCTATCTGTGAGAATGAGCGCAGTCCGCTGCATGAGCTTTACAAAGGGCACGTACTCCTGAGGCTCCACCAGGAAGACATTCGGGAGTGCCTGGAGAACGGGCTGAAGAGATTCGCGGACGATGGGGTTACGGTGCTGCGGAACCACGATGTCGCAGTCCGGATGGGCCCGTGCGATCCGCGCGAGCGCCCGGGCAATGGCCGACATCGGCCCTCCCCAGTTCTCCCGCCGGTGGGCGGTCACCAGGATCAGGCGGCGATCTCCTTCTACCACACCGCGCAGCGTGGGGTCTTCGAACACGTAGGGCCTCGCTGCAACGGAGCGGAGCGCATCGATGGAGGTGTTCCCTGTGACGTAGATCCGGCTTGCAGGAATGCCTTCCGCCAGCAGGTTGGCTCGCGACGGCTCGGTAGGGGCGAAGTGCCAGGTGGCCAGCTCGCTCGCGAGGCGGCGGTTCATCTCCTCCGGAAAGGGATCGTACAGGTTGTTGGTGCGGAGGCCGGC
This sequence comes from Chthonomonadales bacterium, assembly GCA_038218705.1. Classification (GTDB taxonomy): domain Bacteria; phylum Armatimonadota; class Chthonomonadetes; order Chthonomonadales; family Chthonomonadaceae; genus JBBRJW01. The sequence continues at coordinate 6,559 of JBBRJW010000011.1, forward strand.
CTCTACGTGCCCGAACGGCGACTGGTGGTAGAAGGCGGCGAGGCCCGCCACGAAGGTCGTTGTGGTATCTCCCTGCGCCAGGCAGAGGTCCGCCGGATGCGCGGCAAGGTCGGCATCAAGGCCAGTGAGCGCGCGGGCCGTGATCTCCGTAAGCGTCTGACCATGCTGCATGATCGCAAGATCGTTGTCGGGCGTGATCTGAAAGACGTGCAACACCTGGTCAAGCTGTTCACGATGCTGGCCCGTTACCACTACGCGCACCTGGAAATCCTGTGGCGCGGCGCGCAGGGCCAGCACAACGGGGGCCATCTTGACAGCATCCGGGCGAGTGCCAAAGACGCAGAGAACTCGGAGGGGTTTCATAGTGGTTTCAGTGTCCGCCTCGCCCGGCCTGGAAGAGGGTGAGGGCGGTAATACAGAGCAGGATAGCAACGCTATAGATGAACCATACGACCTGTCGCTGGTTCCATCCGCGCTCCAGCAATCGGTGGTGGAGGTGGCGCTTGTCCGCCTTGGTGAGCGGCGCGTGCGCGAGTAGGCGACGGGCCAGAACATGGGTGAAGTCGAGGATGGGCACGCCCAGTACGAGCACCGGAACCAGCACGGCCACCGCCGCGGCGAGCTTGAAAGCGCCCAGGATGGAGACGGACGCGAGGGCAATTCCGAGCACCCATGCGCCGATAGTGCCCATGATGATCTTGGCCGGATGGTAGTTGTATCGCAGAAACCCGATGCATGCACCCGCGATGGCAGCAGCGATTACTGCGAGCGTCGCGAACTGCGGGTTGCGAAGCTGCACGGCCATCAGAGCGAGGGCCGTGGCGGAGATGGCGCAGACGCCGGCCGCCAGGCCATCGACTCCGTCGATGGCATCGACAGTCTTGGTAACGATAAAGACCCAGATCACGGTGGCGATGATCGAAGTGGCCGGCCCGAGTGCATGCCAGTTCACGGTCGGGTTGTAGTTCGTGCCAAACGCTCCGCCGAGCAGGTTGGTTATGCCCTCAATTCGGACTCCGAAAGCGCAGAGAATGAGGCCAGCGGCGACGATGGCGAGCGCCTGCCACTTCGCGGATATGTTCTTCAGGTCGTCGATGAGCCCAACGATCGCCATGAAGGTGGTGGCGGCCACGATACCCGCAATTTGGAGGCTCCACGTGTGCTGATTCGGCCGCGCGTTCTGTCGCAGGGTGACTGTTATGATCACCGCAATTATGAAACCCAGGAAGATCGCAACGCCGCCCGCGCGCGGCATCGGCTCGGTGTTAATGCGGCGCGCTTCCGGCTGGTCTACCATGCCGCAGCGCACAGCCCATTCCCGCACCGCCGGCGTAGTGACGGCAGTAATTAGCGCTGCGAGGAACGCCGCCGCAATGATGCCGCTCACGAGTGAGCTCCGCGGCTCGCAGATCTGCCAGGTGCTTCAGCGTTCACCGGCCAGCCCCGAGCTGCTGGTCGGGGGTCTTCTGCTGGACAGACCCTTCCGGCGCGTGGAAAGTGAAACTCGATTCGGGGAACCGGCTGTCCGGGCGAATGTCGGTGATCGTGTGGCGGAGGATCACGGTTCCTTTTACGACTTGCGTCCGTATACTGCGTCCATTGTTCATCTGAACCGGCCGGCTCGCGCCGCTCGTGCGCGTTTCGATCTTCTGGATCATGTAGGAGTTCTTGTCGATCCACCACTTCCAGGTTGACATGGGCGCATTGTACGAGTGCCCCTTCTCAAGCTCGATGGGCGGCCGGCTGGGAGTCACTCCGCTGACGGTAAAGCATGGGCGGCCATTATAGACCTCGGTCGGGCCCTGCGTGAGGTTAGTCAGCTTCGGCGGGAGAGCGGACGCGCTGAGGAAGAAGAGCGGATCGAGCGCAGAGGCGATCTGGGCGCGCGCAAAGAGAAGCGGAAGCATGTCATTGAGTGTCAGGGCAGTGGGGCCGACGGTATACCGCTTGGGGCTCGCGTCATAGACCGTCATGTGGGATCCATCGCTATAGACGAAGCGGCTGCCTGCCGGGGTGGAGAAGGAGAGGTAGAGGCGGTTCGGCCTCTGAAACTTCATTCTGGACGCAGAGCCGACGTGCTTGACGGTCTGCCCGCTGCCGTCTACGAAGAGCATGTCGACATTGGCCTGTCCCTGATAGGAGTTGAGCCGATGGTAGGTATCAATGGTCTTCTGCATAATGGCCGCCCCGGATTGCGCGCACGCCGGTCTGGCGATCGCAATGCAGAAGGGCAGGCAGACGAGGGCTGCCCGACCGGGCCGGGGGCGACAGGTCGAAGCAGGACGGGCAGTTCGATCGAATAGGCGAAATCGCATTCAGGCCTCCCGCGAGAGTCCTGCCAGATGCGTCGATCCGTTACCCTGAAGGCCGGGGGAGACGCCGTGGCGCGGACTGGAAAACGATGTGGGGTTACTCCATTTTACCGTGGGGTTACTCCAATATACCTTGCCGATGCCGGGATTATCAAGCCGAGCCGGCGCACAATGCGAAGGTGGCAGGCAGGCAGAAGGGCGCGGCCAACCGGCCGCGCCCTTCTGCAGCTGCGCTCGCGCGAGTCAGTCTATCACACGTCGTAGTAGAGAGCGAATTCGTACGGGTGCGGCCGAAGCGCGACCTGCTTGAACTCGTTGGTGATCTTGTAGTCGATGTACGCCTTGATAAGGTCCTCATCGAAGACGCCGCCCTTGAGCAGGAACTCATGGTCTGCCTGGAGTGCCGCAAGCGACTCTTCCAGACTGCCAGGAGTCTGCTGAATATCCTTGCGCTCCTCGGCCGGCATCTCGTAGAGTTCCTTGTCGATTGTAGCCGGGGGCATGGTCTTCTTTTCGATACCGTCCAGGCCGGCCATCAGCAGGGCGGCGAACGCAAGGTAGGGGTTCGCAGAGGGATCCGGAGCGCGGAACTCGATGCGCTTCGCTTTCGGCGACTTGCTCACCATCGGGATCCGGACACAGGCCGAGCGGTTGCGGGCCGAGTAGATCAGGTTGATAGGCGCTTCGTACCCCGGCACCAGCCGGCGGTACGAGTTGGTCGTCGGCGCGCAGAGGGCGAGCAGGGCAGGCGCATGCTTGAGGATACCGCCGATGTAGTGGACCGCCATCTCGGAGAGACCGCCGTAGCCCTTCTCATCGTAGAAGAGAGGCTGGCCAGCCTTCCAGAGCGACATGTGGACGTGCATTCCGGAGCCGTTGTCCTGGAAGAGTGGCTTGGGCATAAAGGTGACAGTGTAGCCGTTCTGGAACGCCGTATTACGAACGATATACTTGTACTTCTGCAGGTTGTCGGCCATTGTGAGCAGCGTGTCGAAGCGCATGTCGATCTCGGACTGGCCCGCGGTGCCGACCTCGTGGTGCTGCATCTCGACATTGATCCCGGCCTCGATGAGGTTCAGCATCATCTCGGTGCGGAGGTCCTGCAGACTGTCGTTCGGTGGAACCGGGTAGTAGCCGCGCTTGAGCTGGATCTTGTAGCCGAGGTTTGGCTTCTCATCTCGCCCGGTATTCCATGCGCCCTCGTCGCTATCCACATGATAGTAGCTGGAGTTGGGGGTGGTATCGTACCGAACGTCGTTAAAGACGTAGAACTCAGCTTCCGGGCCAAAGAACGCGGTATCGGCCAGCCCGGTCGACTGAAGGTAGTGCTCGGCCCGCTTGGCCACGCTGCGGGGATCCCGGTTGTAGCCCTCTCGGGTGATCGGATCCTCTATGTCGCAGGTGATATTGAGCGTGACCACATCCGTGAAGGGGTCGATGTACGCGGTACTGGGATCAGGAATCAGGATCATGTCCGACTCATTGATCGCCTTGAACCCTCGAATGGAGGAACCGTCGAAGGCGAGGCCTTCCTCGAACTTGTCCTCGTCCAGCACCGTGGCCGGGATCGAGAAGTGCTGCACCTGGCCTACGAGGTCGGTGAAGCGGATGTCGATTACGCGGGCCTCTTTTTCACGAACGAGGTCGATTACATCTTTCGGCGTCATAATGGGCGCGTCTCCTTTGTGGGGATGTTGCTATCAAACAAGCATGGTAACACGGCTTAACACCTCTCGCGAAGGCTGCGGGACCAACGCGTCAAGGGGAGCAAGCGCGTGTGGATCGACAGGCGCATCGATGGGCCTGACTACGGGTTAGCGGCGGTTGGCGCGGGGCGGGAGCGGCTCTGCTGCCGTCACAGCAACTATGGTAAGTATAACGAGCGCCATCGCTTATGTCAAGCGAGGGACCACGCTCTCGTGGTCGACTATGTTCGGCCGCCATTGACCCTTAGCCACTGGCCGGTGACAAATCCGGAGAGGTCGCTGCAGAAGAAGAGCACCACGTTGGCGACATCCTGGGCAACGCCCACACGTCGAAGCGCGGTGGCGTCGGCGGTGGCTTGCTGCCCGGCGGTATAGGCCGCAGGGCTCAGGTTCGGATCGGGCTCGCCCTTCTCCGTGTGGCCGGGGCTCACGACATTGACCCGTACCCCGCCCGGCCCCAGCTCCTGCGCGAGCACCGCTGCCATCTGGTTGACGGCGGCCTTGCTGGCCCCATAGGCGGAGAGGCCTTCGAGCGGGTCGTGTCCGGCTCCGGAGGAGATAAAGACCACCGAGCCGCCGCACCCGAGCATCGGCGCAGCGGCTCGGACCACGTAGAATGCGCCGTGCACGTTCACCTCGAACGGGCGCAGCCAATCGTCGGTCGACATGGAAGCGAGAGGCCCGCCCGCTCCGGCAGCAGCGTCGAGAACCAGAAAGTCGATGGTCCCGCCCAGCGCACGGACCGCTTCGGCGACGCCGCGCTGGGCTTCCGCCTCCCTTGCAATGTCCGCCTGTACGATGGCGTGATTCTGCGCCCCCGGCAGTGCGCGCAGCTCGGCGAGCGTCCGGGCAGCCGCCTCACCGTCGGACCGATAGAGGCATGCCACGGAAGCGCCTGCGCGGGCCAGGGTGAGCGAGATGGCGCGGCCGATACCCCGGGTGCCGCCGGTGACGAGGGCGGTCTTGCCGCTGAGATCAATCTGCATGGGTCGCTACGCTCCGTTCGCTGTTGAGCTTTCGGTATATCCTCCGGCGTGAATAGCCCGATCTGTTACAGATCACTGACGCACGGCCGATCAATCGCTCTCGAGATTCAGGTAAGACCTCTCCTGAGGAGAGAGCCTGACGTCGAGCGCTTTCAGACTCTCGTGCAGCTCCGCCACGGTGCGGGGCCCAAACAGCGGGAAGACCGGGAGCGGGAGGCCCAGCACCCAGGCGAGTGCGATGTTGTTGGCAGAGACGCCGTGGCGCTCGCCAACCGCGCAGGCGCGGCGCAGCCGCTCCCAGTTGGGCTCGTTGTAGTAGACCCTCTCGATATCCCCGCCCGGTCGCGGCTCGGGCGCGTAGCGACCGGTGAAGAAGCCGCTCGCCTGTGCCGACCAGGGAAAGAGTGGAAACGCGTTCTCGGTATGCCACTGGATTCCTGCCGGATCGAGGACCACGCAGCCTCCCCACATCGGCTCGTTAACGGCCGCGAGACAGCACTGCGGGCTCGAAGCGGAGAAGCCGACCAGATTGTGAGCGCGTGCGTAAGCATTCGCCTCTTCGATTCGAGCGGTCGTCCAATTCGAGCCGCCAAAAGCGCGTATGCGCCCGGCTGCATGGTGCTCGTTCAGGACCTCAACGATTTCGCCAACCGGCACGCTGGGATCGTCGCGATGGAGGAGGTAGAGGTCGATTGCGTCGGTTTGAAGCCGGCGCAGAGTCTCGGCGATGTCCTCGGAAATGCCGCGGGCGTTCACCCTCGGTCCGTGGGCGTCCGGGTGTGCGCCCTTGCCGATGATGAACAACTGGTCGCGGTTGCCGCGCTCCTGCATCCACTCGCCCACGGCGCTTTCGCTCTTGCCGCCGGCATAGACGCGGGCGGTATCGATGGCGTTTCCGCCGGCTGCCACCCAGGCATCCAGGAGGGCCCGCGTCTCATTCATGCTGTCTGTCGAGCAGACCATCGATCCGATTACCAACCTCGAAATCGGCAGCCTCGCGCCCTGCAGCTCTCCGTACTTCATACCAGCTCTACTCCTATCGTTATTAGCCCCGGATAGGGCGATCCCGTCTAGATGTTCCAGCGCTTGCGCGCCTCTTCCATGGGCACGGTCTCACCCTCGTGCCACGCGTAGTGGGCCTTGGGGTTCTCCCCGACCCACCGCTCATCAAAGGGGTCGTCGGCACGCTGGTAGCGCGTGTCCGCGCTGATCCTGTAGCGGCTGCTGACGTTCGTCAGCGAGCCATGCATGGTATACATGCCAAAGATGAGGGCGTCGCCTGGCTCGAACTCCGTGGTCTGCCACTGTCCGCCGAAGCGATCGACCATCTCCATGGGATCGTTTGAAAACCATCCATCCACGCGGTCGCGGTCTACGTCCATCTGTCCGTAGGTCTGTTTCACATTTTCGAACCGGTGTGAGCCAGCCAGAATCGCAAGGGGACCCATATCGAAGGTACAT
>JBBRJW010000012.1:0-12767 GCA_038218705.1 Chthonomonadales bacterium
TGGCTGATGGCCGTGCGGAGCAGCGCCTTCACTGGCTCCGTGGGCACGCAGTAGGCGCGTAGCTCCCGCGGCCCCATGTGGGCGTTGCAGAAGAGCGTCCGCTCGGCCTTCGGCGGGCAGAGCGTCTTCGCATCCGCCGGGTGGGGAGCGGAATCGGCGGACTCGGCAGGGTCGGTGGAGGGGGCCGGGGTGGCAAAGCGAGCCGACTGCACGGCGCGTGCTGCGCAGACGCGCTCGCGAATTGCCGCGGAGGGCTCGCCAGGCCGCGCATGGAGCAGCTCGTCCTCGGAGAGCCGGGGCACCTCCACGTGCAGGTCGATCCGATCGAGCAGCGGACCGGAGATGCGCTTCTGGTACTTGGCCACCTGCGTGGAGTTGCAGGAGCACTGCCGGAACAGGTCGCCGTAGTAGCCGCAGGGGCAGGGGTTCATCGACGCGACGAGTGTAAACGTGGCCGGGTAGGTGTAGGAGGCGGAGACCCGAGAGACGTGGACCACGCCGTCCTCCAGCGGCTGGCGCAGCACCTCCAGGGCGTCGCGATTGAACTCCGGCAGCTCGTCGAGGAAGAGAATCCCGTGGTGTGCCAGGCTCACCTCGCCCGGCCGGGGCACCGTGCCGCCGCCCACGAGCGCGGCGGTGGAGGCGGTGTGGTGCGGCGAGCGGAAAGGTCGGCGGTTCACGAGCGACGCTTCGTTGGAGACCATTCCAGCGACACTGTAGAGCTTCGTTGCTTCGAGGGCCTCTTCCAGGCTCATGGGCGGAAGGATGGAGGGGAGGCGGCGAGCCATCATCGTCTTACCGCTGCCGGGAGGGCCGATCAGCAGGATGTTATGCCCGCCGGCCGCAGCCACCTCCAGCGCACGCTTCACATGCGCGTGCCCCTTCACGTCGGCAAAGTCGTGCGGGTAGGTCACCTGATCGGTGGCGAGCAGGGAGGGATCGGGCGGAAGCGGCTCGAGCGTCTCCGGCATGGCGAGTGCGCGCACCAGGGTGGAGAGTGTGTCGATCGGATAGACCTCGATGCCCTCCACAATGGTCGCCTCACGCGCGTTGGCGGCCGGCAGGTAGATGCGCTTTTCGCCTCGCTCGCGGGCCGCGATGGCGATAGGCAGCGCGCCATTCACCGGCCGCACGCCCCCATCGAGGGAGAGCTCTCCGACCACAACCGCGCCCTCCAGGTGATCGGCGCAGAGCTGGCCGGAGGCAACGAGCAGTCCGATGGCGATGGGAAGGTCGAAACTGGGCCCGGCCTTGCGCACATCGGCAGGGGCAAGATTGACCGTGATACGTTTGTCGTAGGGATAGAGCAAGCCGGAGTTCTTGATAGCGGTGCGCACACGCTCGCGGCTCTCGTTGACGGCCGCGTCGGGCAGGCCAACAAGCATCCACATCGGCATTCCATTGCTCACATCCACCTCGACATGGATGCGATAGGCGTCGATGCCGAAGACGGCGCTGGACGTGACGTAGGCGAGCATGGAGAACCTCCGGGCGAGTGCTTTCGCCCTGCCGTGCCCGGAAGAGCGCTTCTCGTCTCTCGATTCGGCCCGCTCGCCTGCTTTTCCTGCCCGGACACTCAGCGCGCCCGATTCTGCCGAGGGCCAGAAGCCGCCCCGTTCGCGACCCGGCGGTCCCGGCACGTACCTCCGCCCGGGGGCCGGGGGCGCCAGGAGTGCGACACCCCCTTTCCGGCAAGCGCGCAAGCCGGAAGCCTGACAATGCGCGAGCAGCCAGGCGCGCGAGCGAATCCGGAAAGGGCGCCGGGGGATAGGCAGGCGCGGTAATGGCCCGGAAGGCTATGCCGGCCAACGGAGCGGCGTGATAGGCAAGCACGCAAGTGGCGCTGCCCAGCCTCGACTCGCCCCTGGATGAGAAGGGCGCCAGGGCAGTCAGGATGAATAACGCAGTCGGATATGCCCTCCGCCTGATAGTCGATAGGCGGCGCACCCACCACAGTACGCGAGACCGAGAGACGAGGCGAACCTATGCAGCTTGACCACTTGATACAAGCGCCGTTTCACACCACCCTGATGGGCGCCATGCGGGGCGCGCTGGACTACTACGGCATCGAGGTTTCGGACGCGGCACTCTACGGAATGAGCGGCCACGCCTTTATGCTCAACATCCATAAGCAGATATGCCCGAGCGGCCCCTACTGCTTCCACCGGCAGGGCATCGATTCGCTTCTGGAAAACGTCGGCCTGCGCGTGGAATCCCTCGGCTACTTCGACGCAGGCAGCGGCGCGGCGGAGCGTGCCGCCGTCGAAACACGCATCCGCGAGAGTCTGGGAGCCGGCGTTCCCTGCATGTTTATGAACCTTGAGAACCAGCTGATCACCGGCTGGGACGAAACCGGCTTTCTGGTGGCGCAACCCTGGGCTTGCTCGGAATTCACGGCAGGACATCTGACACCCGGACACCTGACATTTGGCGCCTGGGACGAGCTCGGCCAGGAGGTCCACATGACCCACTGCATCCTTCACCGCGCAGAGCCCAAAGACGTGCGCGCCTCCGTAAAAGCCAGCCTCTGCTACGCGGTGGACCTCTGGCGGAACCCATCACTCCATACGCAGAGAGACTACGGCGTCGGCCCGGACGGCTACCAGAACTGGATCGCGGCCGTGAAGCAGGGCCATGGCACGGGACATGGCAACTGGTGGAACGGTACGGTCTGGTCGGAGTGCCGCGGCCGGGCCGCCGAATACCTCCGGGAGGTCGCCGATCTGCTGCCGCCCGAGGCGCACGCAGATGAGGTCGCCGACGGGTATGCGGAGGTCGCGGACCTGCTGGAACAGTGCACGGGCAAGGAGCTGGAGGTCGACACCAGGGCTGCCCTGCTTGCTGCGGCGCGGGATCGCGAGCAGGGCTGTATCGAACGGCTGGAGAAGGCGTTGGAGACGATGGGTTAGTACCCATCGAGCGGAGCCTGGCGTGAGCTTGCGCCGGGGCTCTACCGGGTACAGCACTGCGGAAGCAGGTAACGGGAATGATCGCAGCGCAGCCTGCGGGAGCGCTATTGGCAGCGGTTCGCCCCCTGTACACGGCGCTCATCGCGCATCGGAAGCTCGCCTGCGGCAGGAAGTTCGGGCCGGTGCGGCGAATGAAGTCGTCACGGATCCATAGCGCCCCGCCCGGAGTGAGCCCTCTATAAATGACTAACCTGCCGTCCCCGTACCCCAAGATCGCCACGCTTCCAGACGTGGCCGCGTTCCAGGCCCGGCTCGCGGAGCTGGACCTCTCTATTCCCTGCGACACCCATGTGGAGAGCGGCAGCAGCTCGCCGCTTGCGCAGCCCATTCATGCCGGGGGCTTCGCGATTGGCAACCGGTTCGCCATTCAGCCGATGGAGGGATGGGATGGCACCCCGGAGGGAATGCCAACGGAGAATACCCGCCGCCGCTGGCGGCGCTTTGGCGAGAGTGGGGCAAAGCTGATCTGGGGCGGGGAGGCGGTGGCCATCGCGCCGGAAGCGCGGGCGAACCCGAACCAGTTGATGCTGAACGCCTCCACGCAGGCCGCAATAGGCGAGCTGCGCGAGGGCCTCGTCGCGGCCCACCGCGCGGCGACCGGCAGTAGCGAGGGACTGGTGGTTGGCCTGCAGCTCACCCATTCCGGGCGCTACAGCCGGCCCAATCGCCAGGATCGGGGCGAGCCACTGATTGCTTTTCGGCACCCGGTCCTCGACCGGCGGCTGGGCCTCGGCCAGGACTACCCGCTTCTGAGCGATGGCGACCTGCGCTCGATCGTCGAAGCCTATGGCAGGGCGGCTAAGCTGGCAGCCGGTATCGGCTTCGACTTTATCGATATCAAGCACTGCCACGGCTACCTCGGGCACGAGCTGCTCGGAGGGCACACCCGTGAGGGCGCATACGGCGGATCGTTCGCAGATCGCACGCGGTATCTTCGTGAGATCGCGCAGGCCATCCGCACGGAGGCGCCGGGCATCGGGCTCGCAGTTCGCATCTCTGCGTTCGATCTGCTGCCCTTTATTCCCGACCCTGCGACCTCCAGGCCCCTTCGTCCGGGCATCGGGATGCCGGTGGCGACTGACGGCCTCCTGCCTTATCGGTATGGCTTCGGCATCGACCAGAACGATCCGACCCGCATCGACCTGACCGAGACCTTCCAATTCTTCGATCTCCTCCGCGAGCTGGGTATCGGGCTCGCGAACGTTACGGCTGGCAGCCCCTACTACAATCCGCACATTCAGAGGCCAGCGCTCTACCCGCCCTCCGATGGCTATCTGCCCCCGGAGGATCCGCTCGTGGGTGTCGCCCGCCAGATGGAGGCGTGTCGAGCCATCAAGCTCCGATACCCGGATATCGCCGTTGTTGGCACCGCTTACACGTATCTGCAGGAGTACCTTCCTCATGTCGGCCAGGCGGCAATCCGCGAGGGATGGGCGGATTTCGTGGGCCTGGGCCGGATGGTCCTCTCCTACCCGGAGCTGCCTCGCGATATCCTTGAGCTCGGAACACTGCAGAAGAAGCGCATCTGCCGCACGTTCAGCGACTGCACCACCGGCCCGCGCAGTGGGATGGTCTCCGGCTGCTACCCGCTCGACGCGCACTACAAGAAGAGCCCGGAAAACGCGCGCCTCCTCGAGATCAAGAAGGCCGGGCGCGACAGCCGTTCAAAGGAAGGGTAGGCATATGGAGTCGATTACCAGACGCGAGCTTATGGCTGCCACTGCATCGCTGGCCGCCCTCGGCGCAGGCTCCCGCGCCCTGGAAGCACCGGGAAGGCCCCGAAAATCGGTCATGTACGAGATGCTCCCGGGCGCGCTCGCGCCGGCGGAGCGATTTGCTCTGGCGCGCGAGGTGGGCTTCGAGGGCGTCGAGGTATCGCCGATCGGCGACGAGGCGACCGCTTCAACGCTCCGATCCGCTGCCGAGAAGGCGGGGATCCCTATCCACTCCGTCATCTACGGAGGATGGGGCGCTCCGCTCTCCGATCCCGACCCGGCTGTGGTTGAGCGAGGCATGCGCGAAACGCGGGCAGCCATGCAGAGCGCAAAATGGGTTGGCGCAGAGAATATCCTGCTCGTGCCTGCGATCGTCACCCCGAAGACACGCTACACCGAGGCCTATGCTCGATCCCAGAAGCAGATTCGCGCGCTGATCCCCACCGCGGAGAAGCTGAATATTATGATCTGCGTGGAGGAGGTCTGGAACAAGTTCCTCCAGAGCCCCCTGGAGTTCGCCCGGTACATCGATGAATTCCGCCATCCGCTGGTGCAGGCCTACTTCGATGTTGGCAACGTCGTCATCAATGGCTATCCGGAGGACTGGATACTCACGCTGGGGAAACGCATCAAGAAGATCCACCTGAAGGATTTCAAACGGAGTGGCTCACAGTGGGTCAACCTGCTTGATGGCGATGTCGACTGGCACGCCGTGCGGCGAGCCCTGGCGGAAATCGGCTATACCGGCTTCATGAACACCGAATTGCCGGGCGGAGACGCAGCCTACCTGCGGGATCTGTCGCATCGAATCGATATCATCATTGCGGGTTAGGAATTGGCGAGCGGGCACCGGGCCCGACGAAGGAGCAGGGTTTGTCTACTGAGCGGGGCGGCGCGCCTATCATTGCGCCGAGCGAGATTGCCGTGCTGGGCGCAGGAAGCTGGGGCACTGCGCTGGCGGTGCTTCTGGCGGATAACGGCCACTCCGTCCGGCTCTGGAGTCAGGAGGCGAGTCAGGTAGAGGCGCTTATCCTGGACCGCGAGAACCGGCGGTACCTGCCTGAGATCCCGCTTAAGCCCGGAATATCACCGACGGACCGCCTCACGGAGGCCCTCGCCGGTGCGTCAGTCATCGTGCTTGCAGTCCCAAGCGGCGCAATTCGCGATGTTGCCCTGGCCGCCGCGCCCATGCTCGAGCCGAACGCGCTCATTATCTCCGCCGCGAAAGGCCTGGAGGACCGCACGGGGCTCCGCATGAGCCAGGTTATCGGGGAGGCGATACCCGGTTCGGAGGAGCAAGTGGTGGTGCTCTCCGGGCCTAACCTCGCCGTCGAAGTGGCGCGCATGGTCCCCTCGGCGAGCGTCGCCGCATCGCGCTCGGCAGAGGCGGCGCGCGCCGTTCAGCGCCTCTTCACGGGGCAGCGGCGGCCGACGTTCCGGGTCTATACCGGGCGGGATCTTGTGGGGGTGGAGCTCGGAGGGGCCATCAAAAACGTCATCGCGATCGGCGGCGGTATCTGCGATGGACTGGGCTTTGGCGACAACTCGAAGGCCGGACTCATGACGCGTGGCATCTTCGAAGCGGTGAAGCTCGGATTGTCCCAGGGCGCGCATGCCTCCACCTTTATGGGCCTCTCGGGATATGGCGATCTAATGGCTACCGCCGGCAGCCGCCTGTCGCGCAACTACCGCGTCGGGCTTGCCCTGGGGCAGGGTCGCTCGCTCTTTGACACGCTGGCCGAGCTCGGACAGGTGGCAGAGGGAGTGCCCACTACCCTGGTGCTCTGCGACCTGGCGGAGCGGAGCCAGGTGGATATGCCTCTCTGCCAGGCGCTTCGCTCGGTACTCTTTGAGAACCGTGCGCCGCTGCCTGTGATTGCTGAGCTGATGCTGCGCCCTCCGCGCAGCGAAATGGATGAGTGGCCCGAGGCGGGCGACGATGTGAGCTTGGAGAGATCCCGCGCTTAAGAGGAGATTCAGAATATGACTCAGGCTGCTGTCCGACCCGGTAATTTCCGGCTGATCATGCGCGAAGGTGGCGTCTCCCGCGAACTGGGCGGCGACCTGACAGAGGCCGTGACTGCCGTGGACTTCCTGTTGCGCCAGGCGCTCGATCTTGGAGCGTCCGACGTGCACCTGCAGCCGGAGCGCAACCGCCTGCTCGTGCGGTATCGCATCGACGGCCAGATGCACGACGTGGGGCAATACAGCCTCGACATCGTTCCAAACGTGCTGGCGCGCCTCAAGCTCGCTGCGGGAATGCACATCGACGAGAGGCGCGAGCCGCAGGACGGGCGCCTCGACATGGAGTACGGCACGCGCAAGCTCTCCGCCAGAATGTCATGCCTGCCCATGCTGAACGGCGAGAAGATCGTAATGCGCCTGCTCGACCCGATGGGCGCTAAGGTCGAGCTCGAGAAGCTTGGAATGGCTCCGGATATCCTGCAGAAATGGAACAACTCCATCAGCTCAAGCTATGGAATGGTGCTCGTAACTGGCCCAACGGGAAGCGGGAAGACCTCCACGCTCTATGCTTCGATCAACAAGCTCGACCGAACCCGGCGCAACATCGTAACGGTCGAGGACCCGGTTGAGTACGAGTTCGCCGACCATATAACGCAGGTTCAGGTTACGGAGCGCATGAGCTTTGCGCGAGTCATGCGATCCTTCCTGCGGCAGGACCCGGACATCATGCTCGTCGGCGAAATGCGCGACGCCGAGACCCTCGGCATCGGAATCCAGGCGAGCCTCACCGGACATCTCGTGCTAAGCACTCTCCATACCAACAGCGCCATCGAAACCATCGGAAGAATGATCGATATGGGGGGCGAGCCCTACTTAATCGCCTCCACGGTGCAGGCCATTCTTGCTCAGCGCCTGGTGCGAACTGTTTGCGCCAAGTGCAAGACGCCCTGGCAGCCACCAGCGGATGAGCTGCTGGAGATCGGGTGGGATCCTGCGCGCACGCAGGGAGTAACGTTCTTCCGTGGTGCGGGCTGCGACGTCTGCCGCAATACCGGATTCAAGGGCCGCCTCGGCCTCTTCGAGTGCATCACGAGTACCCCCGAGCTGCGAGAGCTTATCGCTCGGAGGGCGCCGATCGTCGAGATAACCAGCTACGTCCGGACGAAGCAGAACATGCGCACCATGCTGGAGGATGGCTACTTCAAGATCCAGCAGGGCCTCACCACCCCGAAAGAGGTCTTCACGGCCGTCTACTCCACGATGGCCTGAGTCCTACCTGGTGCCCACACGCAGCTCGAGAGCCCGGCCAATCGGATTGGCCGGGCTCTCCGAACATCAAACACCTCGCGCGGCTGCGTCACCCCAGCTCGAGCGATCGAACCACGGTATCCATGTCCTTGTCTCCGCGGCCCGAGAGGTTTATGAGAACGATCGTCTCGGGAGTGAGGCGGTCGCCCATTTGCTCCAGGTAGGCCATCGCGTGGGATGACTCGAGCGCGGCGATGATACCTTCGCGGTGCGCCAGCTTCTGAAGCGCCTGGAGGGCCTCGCTGTCGGTGACCGATACATACGTGGCTCGCAGAGTGTCCTTCAAGTAGGAGTGCTCGGGCCCCACGCCGGGATAGTCCAGGCCTGCCGAGATCGAGTGCGACGGCGCGACCTGGCCGTCGGCGTCCTGAATAAGGTAGCTGGCCGAGCCCTGAAAGACCCCCGGCGAGCCGGCGGAGAGCGGCGCGCAGTGTCGGCCGGTCGAAATGCCCTCGCCAGCAGCCTCGATACCAATGAACTGCACTCCCGGATCGTTCACGAATGGGTAGAAGATGCCCATCGCGTTCGAGCCCCCGCCAACGCAGGCGAGCACATAGTCCGGCAAGCGGCCTTCGCGCTCCAGCATCTGCGCCCGGGCCTCGCGGCCAATCACCGACTGGAAGTCGCGAACAATCATCGGATACGGGTGCGGGCCGACGACGGAACCGATAATGTAGTGCGTATTGCGGACGTTGGTCACCCAGTCGCGCATCGCCTCACTGGTTGCATCCTTCAAGGTGCGTGTACCGCTGGTGACGGTGACTACCTTCGCGCCGAGGAGCCGCATCCGCGCCACGTTGAGCGACTGGCGATGGATATCCTCCTCGCCCATGTAGACCTCGCACTCGAGGCCGAAGCGGGCGCAGACGGTTGCAGTCGCAACGCCATGCTGCCCCGCGCCGGTCTCGGCGATAATCCGGGGTTTCCCCATGCGGCGGGCGAGAAGGATCTGTCCAACAGTGTTGTTGATCTTGTGAGCGCCGGTGTGGCAGAGATCCTCGCGCTTCAGGTAGATGCGCGCCCGGTACTCCTCCGAGAGGCGCTCCGCGTGATAGAGGGGAGTAGCGCGGCCGACGAAATCGCGCATGTAGTAGACCAACTCCTCCTGAAACGAGGGGTCGGCCTGCGCCCGTGCATACTCGGCGGCGAGCTCATCTAAAGCAGGGATCAGCGTCTCGGGAACGAACCGTCCCCCGAACGCGCCGAAGCGCCCATGCGCGTCCGGTACCGGGCCGTAGGCCGGTGTCTCTCTCTTCTCCGGTATCTGCGCTCCCACCATGGCGGACGACTCCTTAATCGATCAGACTGAGTCCATTATACAGTATCTGTACGGGGCCCGGGAGCGAGCCGCCGATTCTCGAGTGAACGCGCATCACGTCGACGCGCTGAACGGGCGCGAGTGGTCCCTGGCTACAGGTACAATGTCGCTGAAAAGGTTCTGCCGGCCCGCTGCCGCGGCGGGCGATTCGCTCCGGAACCGCACTTTGAAAGGCACATCGAATATGACCCGAATCGCACTCCACCATTTCCGCGCACTGGGCGCGCTGTTCCTCGCCTCACTCCTTCCTCTTGCGGCCGCCGTGCAGGCAGCGCCCGCTGCTCCGTCAGGAGCGGCCCCCGCACCCTTCAAGCTCGTCGTCGAGAACGGCGGCATGACGCAGGGGTTCGACATACCGAACCGGTGGGACGGGAAGTTCGGTGACGTGTCGGCGAAGCGAGACACCGCCGTGTTCAAGGTCGGTCCCAGCTCCCTCTGCGTCACTTCCCTGGGCGCAAAGGGCGGCCAGGCCTTTCAGGAGATTCGGGGTGGCGCAGGCGCAACCATCAAAATCGCTGGCTGGATCAAGACTGATGGCAAAGTGAAGGCTCAGGCTGCCGTTCAGGCATTTGCCGACGGCTACAAGAACAACCAGTTCTTCCAGCTCCTCTATGCGCAGGACACGACCGGGTGGGCACATTTCGAGAAGGAGATAACCTTACCGCCATGGACCGCGTGGTTCAACGTCGGGTTGCTGGTGGAAGGTGAGGGCCGGGCGTGGCTCGACGAGGTGCACGAGGCGGGATCTCCCGTCGATCCCGGCAAGTACGAGGCCCCGAAGGATCCCCTGGTAACGCGAGCGCCTGACAGGGACAAGCCAGCCGTGCCCGGGTGGGGCTTCTGGCCGCAATACCCCCTGGCGTGGCAGATGGTGTTCAAGGATCACCTGCGGCAGACGAAGGCCGGCGGTATCGACGTTCTCTTCTATGGCGACTCGATTACTCAGGGGTGGACAGATAAGAACGGGGGGTTACCGGTCTGGGATCAGCGCTACGCGCCTCTGAAGGCGGCCAACTTCGGCATTGGCGGCGACTCAACGCGCCAGATCCTCTGGCGGCTCGGCCACGGCGAGGTCGAAGGCCTGAGCCCGAAGTTGGTCGTGCTCAAGATCGGAACCAACAACCTCTACAGCGATCATAACGCCGGAACAGACGAGGAGGTCGCTGATGGAATCACGGCCATAGTGAAGGCCCTGCGGACAAAACTGCCAAAGACGAAGGTGCTCCTTCTGGGCCTGCTCCCCAGGCAGAACGCCTACTTCTCCGGCCGCACTCAGCACATCAATTCGCTGATCGTTAAGCTCGATGATGGCAAGAGCGTGCGGTTCCTCGACATGAGCCCGAAGTTCCAGGAGTCGGTTGGCGTGGTGAAGAAGGAGCTCTTTGTCGGGGATCAACTTCACCTGAACGCAAAGGGCTACGAAGTGTGGGGTGAGACGATGGCCCCGCTTCTGGCGCAGATGCTAAAGTGAGCCTGCTCCGGGGGGTGCCCTACCGGTATCTGCGCAGGGAGACAACATTCAGCCCGGGGCCGATGGTCGGCCCCGGGCTGAATGTTTGCACGATGGGCGACCGCGCGGCCTAAGCTACGTCGCCAGCATAGCCGTATTGCCGGGTGTGGGCCTCCCGCAGCCACGCCGCCAGAAGATCGATCGCCGCTTCAATGTCGGAGATCGCCGCCATCTCGTTCACGGTGTGAACGTAGCGGGTTGGCACGGAGAGCGTAAAGGATGGCACCCCGCCCCGGGAGCGCTGGATGCCGCCGGCATCGGTGCCTCCGCGTGGGAGAACCTCCAGCTGGTGCGGGATAGCCTTCTCCTGCGCCACATCGCGGAAGTGGCGCACCAGCTTCGGATGGCAGAGAAGCGACGAGTCGCTGATCTTAATAGCCGCGCCGCCGCCAAGAGTCGTCACGCGCTCGGGCTCGGAGCTGCCCGGGTAGTCGACCGCAAGCGTTATGTCGAGGGCGATGCCGATATCCGGCTGCAGCGCGAAAGCAGCAGTGGTTGCGCCGCGCAATCCGACCTCCTCCTGCACGGTGGCGACCGCCAGCACGGTGACGCCGAGCGGATCCTGTCCGAGCTTGCGAAGCGCCTCCAGCATGACGAAAACGCTCAGGCGGTTATCGAGCGCTTTGCTAACCACAGTATCGCCCACGCGCTCGGTGGTGCGGTCCATCGTGACCATGTCACCCACCTCAACCAGCTCCTTAACGCGCGCTGCAGGCAGGCCCAGGTCCACAAAGTACTCTTCAATCTTCGATGGCCGCCCGGCTTCCTCCGGCGTCAGCAGGTGCTTCGGCTTCGTACCAGGCATCAGCGCGCCACGCAGGGGCTCTCCCGCGAAACCATGCACCACAACCCGCTGAGCCGTCATCACTCTCGGATCCCATCCGCCCACGGGAAGGAGGCGAATGAAGCCCTTGTCGTCGATGAACCTCACCAGAAAGCCGATCTCGTCCATATGGGCGGCAATCATTACGGTAGGCCCGTCCTCAGGGCCCTTCCGGCATCCGATCAGATTGCCCATGGCATCCGCTGTCAGCGAGCCTGTGAGGGGCCGCAGCTCTTCCGCCACCAGCGCACGCATTCGCTCTTCGCGGCTGCTCACGCCGGGCGTCTCGCACAGCCGCTTTAGCAGATCGAAATTGAACTCTGACATCTTCTCCGCTCCTCGCTCGCCATGTAGTATCTGGATTGCTGCAGGTTGTGAAATAGCCGCGCATGCCGTTTGACCACAGGCAGCTATGCCAGCATGGTCTTGGCGCTCACCTCCTGGTAGAAGATCGGCTTCGGCCCCCGGTATGAGAGCGTGCTGATCTTCAGCATCCAGAAAGTTGATTCGAGCTCTCGCTGCCGGCGGCGGCGCGGTTTCGGCTCCAGGCCCATTCTGCGTGCGGGCCAGTATCCGTTCGGCTCGTCCCTCAGCGCTTCAGGAGGGAAGCAGTAGCTCTGATCAGAGCTCGCATAGCTCTGCAGAAGCGCGACCGTGCGCTGCATCCAGGGATGCTCCAGCGCCACATCGAAGTGCGCCATGATAACGGCAGAAAGGACGGTATCGGCCTTCAGTGTAGGTGCTTCGTCCCAGTAGCCAGGAAGGGCCATCTTCCATCCAAGCGGTGATCGAACGCCGCCAGGCCGGTTTGCCGTACCGTGTGCGGCGGCCTGAGCCTGGTACCCGTCGGAGAGTACCGTGTGCACTACCGCGCGTACATCTGGCGACTGCCGCTGATCGATAGGCAGCCCGGCCAGAGTATAGAGGTCGTAGCTCAACGGGAGGTGGTTGGCTTCGGTCGTGAAGCCCGGTTCGGTCGAGTGCTGGCGTGGGAGCACGGTCGCGCGCTCGCCAGAAGAGATCGTGGGGGACGGAGAGCGAGCGTTCCCTGCAAGAGAGCGCAGCCTGTGGGAGACGTGCGCGTCCACGCCGGGATCATCCGCGTACCCCGCGGTGGAGAGGAGAGCCGCAGCCACACACTCCAAAAGCTGGTCGTGGG
>JBBRJW010000013.1:0-11985 GCA_038218705.1 Chthonomonadales bacterium
CCTGATCGGACCGGAGAATCCCGGCATGTCTTAGCTTATTTCAACCGGTGGAAGCATAACTCCTGCTTCGATCGGCGCATGCTGCTGTAAATCAAGTACGTCAGCGAGGGGTCGCTGTGACCGCAGCCGACGAGGAAAGCCCTCCGTACCTCGTAGAGGGAATAGGGTCCGCAGCGTGCCATAATCGTTTCACAGTTGGAACGAGGCGCGGTTTTCAGGAGGTATGTCAGACGATGTCCAATGCTCTGCTCGAATCGAATACGGCGACGGTCGTTGAGGCGGGTCTCAGCCCTGACCTTATGGCCAAATACGAGCGCTTGAAGTCCATCCTTCGTGAGATGGGCGAGGTGGTGATAGGCTACTCTGGTGGAGTGGATAGCACGCTCGTGTTGAAGGTGGCGCACGAGGTACTTGGAGACCGGGCGGTGGCCGTTACGGGCGACTCGGAAGCTTTTCCGCAGGGCGAGGTAGACGCAGCGCTGCAGGTGGCCGAGGAGATGGGGGTGACCGTGACACGCGTGCGGACCCATGAGCTTGCCGACCCGAACTTCGCCTTCAACACGCCTAACCGCTGCTATCACTGTAAGACCGAGCTCTTCAGCGAGCTACAGGAGGTGGCGCACGAACGCGGCATCGCGTGGATCGCAGATGGCTCCCATGCGGACGACGGCAGGCCGGGCGACCATCGGCCGGGCCTGAAGGCCGCCGACGAGAAGGGCGTTCGCTCACCTCTCCGGGAGGCTGGCCTCACCAAAGCCGACGTGCGAGCGCTCTCGCTTCACCTCGGGGTTCCCAACTGGGACAAGCCCTCCTTCGCCTGCCTCTCCTCGCGCTTTCCCTACGGCACAACGATAACGGCGGAACTGCTGGCCCGGCTCGACGGATGCGAGAAGTTCCTGCGTGAGCTCGGCTTCCGCCAGTTTCGCGTTCGGCACCACGACACCGTGGCGCGCATCGAAGTGGAGACACAGGACATTCCGAAGTTGATCGGCCTGCGAGAGCCGGTAAACGCCCGCTTCAAAGAGCTGGGCTATACCTACGTCACGGTCGACCTGGAGGGATACCGCTCCGGCAAGATGAACGACACACTTGCCGGCGGCTCGACGCGCATTGCGCTCGACTCCATTCCGGTGCTTGGCCGGAAGTAGTTCTCGAGAGGGAGAGGCCCCTCCCCTGAGTGCATGAACCACTCCTTTGGTAGAGAGGATTTTGACGCATGGATGTGGAGCGGCTGCGTGAGCTGCTGGAGCGTGTGAAGAGCGGGGCGACGGAGGTGGATGAGGCGCTCGGTTCGCTGCGGACCCTCCCCTTCGAGGATCTTGGATTCGCCAAGCTCGATCACCATCGTACTCTTCGCAATGGCTTTCCAGAGGTGATCTACTGCCCCGGCAAGACGACCGAGCATATCCTTCTCATTCTGGAGAAGCTCATTGCCCACTCGAGCAAAGTTCTCGCTTCGCGTGCCTCCCCGGAGGTGGCCGCAGCGGTGACTGAGAAATTCCCGCAGGCGGTCTATCACCCGCTCTCGCGAATGATCGTCACTCCCGGCATTCAGGCCTCAGCGGGATCGCCCGGCGGCACCCGCTCTCTTGGCACGGTGCTGGTGGTCTCGGCGGGCACTGCGGATCTGGCGGTAGCGGAAGAGGCGGCCATCACGGCGGAGGAGATGGGCAGCCCCGTAGAGCGTCTCTACGACGTGGGCGTGGCCGGCATTCACCGGCTCCTCTCGAGCCAGGAGCGGCTCTTTGCGGCCAACGTGCTGATCGTGGTTGCGGGCATGGAGGGCGCGCTCGCGTCGGTGGTCGGGGGGCTCGTCTCCCGCCCTGTCATCGCAGTGCCGACCTCAATCGGCTACGGCGCGAACTTCGGCGGGCTCGCCCCGCTGCTGACGATGCTCAACTCCTGCGCCACCGGGGTGGGGGTGGTGAACATCGACAACGGCTTTGGCGCAGGATATCTGGCACATCTGATCAACCAGGATCCCCGCTCACCGGGAAGCCCGGTCACCCCTGCTCCGGAGCGATAGCCTCGGGCAAGAAAGCGCTGGCAGGGCCAGCGCTGCGTCTCGCGGCCGCGCCGTACACTCTCCGGGGCCGAGCGCGATGGGCAGGATGCCCCGGCCCCATCCCCGCCGCGCCGGCAGCAGGCGCCTGGTACAATGAGCGCTATGACCTCAACCCTCGACGAGAAGCTCTCCCGCTGTATTCGGTGTGGCTTCTGCCTGGACGCGTGCCCAACCTTCCGGCTGACGGGTCGCGAGCCGATGAGCCCGCGGGGCCGCATCTATCTGGTTCGCTCCTGGAGAGATGGGGTGATCCCATTCGATTCGGGGGTTGTAGACGCGCTCGATACGTGCCTCGGCTGCCGCGCCTGCGAAACCGCCTGCCCTTCCGGTGTTGAGTACGGGTCGATCCTCGAAGCAGCTCGCACCTATATCGAGAACGCGCATCTCCGCCCAAAGCTCGAGTCGGCCGCGCGTCACCAGCTGCTTGCTGCCCTCACGAATCCCGGCCGACTGGTGGTCGCCCTCCGCGCCGCCGGCCTCCTCGGCAAACTGACGGGTGGGCAGATGCCAGGTCTCGCCGCGAGGCTGCTCTCCGGCTCAGCAGACATTTCGCTTCCGCTTCCGAAGGCAGACGGCGTGCCACACGCCTCTACGCTGCCGGAGCGCCTTCCAGCCCACGGCGAGAGGCGATACCGTGTCGGCATGCTGGCTGGCTGCGTGATGCGCGTACTCTACGGGAAAACCAACGAAGCCACGGTGGAGGTGCTCCGGGCAAACGGCTGCGAGGTGGTAACCCCCGCCTCCGCCGGTTGCTGCGGCGCGCTCCACCTCCACACCGGCTTCCACTCCGATGGCCTGGAGCGAGCCCGCGCTTTTATCGACGCCTTCACCCCGATAGTCGATGAGCTCGACGCGATCGTAATCAACTCGGCCGGCTGCGGGTCTACCATCAAGGAGTATGGCGCGCTCCTGGCGGGCGATCCCGCGTATGCGGCGAAGTCTGCTGCGCTGGCGGCAAAGGCCCGTGACGTAAGTGAGTGGCTGATGGAGATTGGCTGGACCGCCGCGATGAGCCCGGTGAACGAAGTGGTGACCTACCACGATGCGTGCCACCTGGCGCACGGACAGAGGGTGCGGCTGCAGCCGAGGGCGCTGCTTGAGCAGATTCCCGGCATCCGACTGGTGGAGCTGGAGGAGAGCGATACCTGCTGCGGCAGTGCGGGGATCTACAATCTGACAGAGCCGGCGATGGCTCGCCAGCTCCTGGAGCGCAAAGTCCAGTTCATTCGGGCCACGGGCGCTTCCGTGATCGCAACGGGCAACCCTGGCTGCCTCGCCTGGATAGCCCAGGGGCTGCAGGAGGCAGGCCTCTCCGTAGAGATCCTCCACCCCATGGAGCTGCTCGCCCGAGCGCTCATCGAGAAACCCGCTTAGATCTGCTTCCGGAGGTAGATAAGCAGGAGTACCGGCTCGTCCGGCTTGATCGCAGTGGGCGCGGCATGTTGTGCAGCCCCACCGGTGAAGCCGGCGTCCGCGCCTGTTGGGACGGCGGGCGCGGCCCGATATCCCGTGCCTGTGGAAGCTTGCACGCCCGGCGACGTCGCGCTTCCGAGCGACGAAGTCCGCATCGGCGGCAGGAACCCGAGGTCGCCCTGCTGGCGGAGCAGGCTTATCAGGCCTGCGCCTCGCTCTACGCGGAGACGGGCCACCATGGGAGCGTCGGCGGCTGTCAGGCTGGAGGGCGCAGCCTTTACGCCGGCATCCGCGCCGAAGCGCACCCCTCGGAGTCGGCCCCACTGCATGACATGAATGCGGACAGCGCTTGCGTCTGGCGCGACAACCTCCACCCGCACCACCGTGGGCCTGCCAGGCGTGGGAGCGCCCTGCGCCTCGCGCGCGTCGCCTACCAGGCGCATCCATGAGTCGGCAATTCGCTGCTTCTCCTGGTCGGCGAGGTCACCTTCGCGCTGGCCCGCAAGTACGCTCGCCTGCCGGCTGATCGGGTCGTCTTCATCCGGTGGTAGTGCTGTGGTCACAACCGGCGCGGGGCCGGGCACCTGGCTCGGGTGGGCCGAACGAACCGGGGTCCGGTCCCGCTGAGCGACCGCCGCCGGGGCGGGGGATCGTCCGGCATCCGGGTGCGCGAGCGCCTCCAAGCTTCTGTTCATAGCGAATACGCCACCGAGAGCCAGCGTTGCTAGCCCCACTCCCAGCGCAAATCGGGGGGCAGCAGCGCGGAAAAGCGGCGTGGCAGAGGCGCGCTCGGGCTGCTTTGCGCGAAGGTTCTCGCGCCGGGCGATCGCCAGCGGGGCTTCGAGCGGAAGGCTCGCCAGTATCGAGGCTCGGAGATGGGCCGGAGGCGTTGCGCTCTCCAGGCTTTGCAGCTCCGCGCCCATCTGGCGCAGCCAGATGGCCTCGGCCCGGCAATCCGTACAGCGAGCCAGGTGCCGCCGCGTCAGGAGCGCGCGCAGGCCGAAGAGCTCGCCGTCGACGAGCGCTTTCAGATCAGCGCGCGCCGGCGAGCTGCAACTGCCCGGCCCCGAATTGTGAATGGTACGCGTCATAACGAAGAACTTCCCTGGTCCACATAGCTGCCCAGCAGGTCGCGAAGGCGGCGAAATGCATTC
Source organism: Chthonomonadales bacterium (assembly GCA_038218705.1). Lineage (GTDB taxonomy): Bacteria > Armatimonadota > Chthonomonadetes > Chthonomonadales > Chthonomonadaceae > JBBRJW01. Next base: position 4,633 of record JBBRJW010000013.1, read on the forward strand.
GATAATCTTGATTTAACCGTTCCGATGGGCACGCCCAGAATCTCCGCGACCTCGGGATAGGTGAGGCCCTGAAGCTGGTGCAGCACCACGACATCGCGATGCAGCGGCGAAAGCTCTTTCAGGGCGGCCTCTACGTGGGATGCCAGGTCGGTGCGTTCTGCAACTTGAGCCGGGTCATCGCGCCAATTGGTGCTTGCGACCGCGTGCTCCTCGTCGTAGGGCGTAACCTCGAGCCGGCGCTTTCGCCGGTACTCGAGACAGTGGTTCATCCCGACGCGATAGATCCATGTCCCGAGCGCGGAATGTCCCTTGAAGCTTCCGATCGACCGGTAGACTGCGACGAAGATCTCCTGTGTGAGCTCTTCAGCATCGGAAGCATTCCCGGTAAAGCGCAGCGCAAGGCGATAGAGCCGGACTTCGTATTCGGCAAGCAACGTCTCGAACGCCGCGCGCTCTCCCGCCTGGAGCTGCCGCAGAAAGAGCCGGTCGTCCCGCCCACTCGGCGGGGCAACCGATGATTCGGCCGTCCGCGCCCGTCTGGCGAGTTCAGGCGTCGGGTCGATTCGCTCATTCAGGTGAATCAAGGCATCCCTTCCGCTGAGCTTGCGGTCACCGCAGTGCGAGGCCGTCCGACACCTCTTTTGTCGGACCGGAAAGCTGAAAGGTTCAAAACCTTGCACAGGGTAGCATCGTATGCCATAGTGACTTCCATTACCGACTCGCGCGAGCAATGCTCATCTGGCGCACTCCCCGGGGAGATACTACCGATGCGAAAGAGTTCCTGGCTGCTTCTGAGCCTCTCTGGCGTGCTGCTGGCCGGTCTCTACCTCGCCTACCGCGCAGCGCAACAGACACCAGAGACCTACACGCCGGAGGCCGCACACGCCATGATCGCGAAGATGCAGGACGCCGTGGCGCACAAGCGCGCTGGAGATATCATGGAGTATATCACTCCAGACCCGGACGCGCACATTCTCGACATGACTACCGATCAGCTCCGGCTGCTCATCGCGCGCGGCCTGAGGAGCTCTCAGGGTATGCGGGCCGATGTGAGCGACATAAAGAGTCAGTCGACCGTGAGCGAGGCGACCGTGACATTCCAGCTCGCTGTCACTCATCACGAGCCGAATATGGTTGCTACCGACTACGGCCCCGCAAAGATTACGTTTCGGCTGCAGCCCGTTCCGGTTCCTCATCTGCTGGGGATCTATCATACTTCGGAATGGCGGATCGTTGCAGCCGAGACCACGGGGTTAAGCCCGGCAAGCTTCGGTGACTGAGGCAGCGATTCCACGCGCACCGGCTACTCTCCTCCCGATGTGCCGTTTACAAGCTCGTGACAGCAAAAGAGACGGCGGCGCGATACCCCCGCGCCCCCGCCTCTATCCACTCCCGGACAAGGATTCGAACCTCAGTTTTCAGGGCCAGAACCTGACGTGCTGCCGCTGCACCATCCGGGAACAACCGCGGGAAGTATACCGTGTCCCTTACCCACCTGTCAAGGCAATTTCGAACGCTCCCAGGGTCAGCGCATCCATGTCTCCGCCTCTCTTGATCGTGCGGCCCATTGGCGCGCTTGCCTATGTCTGCTTTCCCGGCAGAGTCTTCCGGTCCATTGGCGCGCCTGCCTAAGTAGGGTAAGGGAACGGCCTTACGGCCGTTCCCTTACCCTAAGAACCGGACTTGAGAGTTTCCCCTCATCCGGCTCAAGCCTTCTCAACGCCCGGTGAAGGACGCGGCCAGCCTGAGCTGCCTTCACGATACGCGCGTGCGGCCGACGAACTTTCTTCTCCTCGGGACTGAGGTTTCTTTTCGCAGTGCCCTTGGGTCAGTCTTTCAGAAGCTGCACCGGTTCCTTGCGGTTCCGCCATCTGTCGTTGCTCCTTTAGTCGGTTTATCAAGCTCTCTCGTGAGAGAAGACCAGAGGGAAGTCTGCCCGCCTTCGCGTAGAGAGACGCTGCAACTCTTATCCAGGCGATCACAGCCCGGCATTCGCTTGCTCCCTCCTCCTCTCCCCGGGGCCCCTCCCCTGACCGCTTGCTCGCTTCGCACGGGAGGCACGCGAAGGCGCACGCAAGCTTGGCTCTGCTCGTTCGCTAAGGGAGGGGTGACTGAAATCGCTTGCCAATGGCCCCGGCTTCGCGTGCTGGTTCGAGCAGGGCGAGTGTTGGCCCGCGCCTCCGAGCAGGGAGAGTTCCAGGCAGGTGCTTCTCACCCTGTTCACGGTTCAGGGATTTCATTACACCCAGAGGGAGCGAGGGCGTACGCTCCTCCCTTAGGGAGAGAGTATCGCAACACCGGAGTTCGAGATGGAGCGCCGTTGGCGCGATGCGAGCGAGCGGTTAGGGGAGGGGAGGTGTGTCCAGCTAAGCTGGACCAGACTAGCCGGTGTAAGTCCGGTCGGGGTAGGGCCCAAGCCGCCCCGTAGCTGGCTGGCAGCGAAATACCTCGGCAATGCCCGAGGCTCGGGCGAAATCCCGGCGTTGAAGCCCAGTGACAAAGGCTCACAAAGGAGCCGAGCAAGTACGCAGTCCGCAGCATCAAGCGAACACTGTCGCGTCGTTAGCCCCCCCCCCCGCGAAAGCGGACAAGTGAGAGCCGAGCCACGCTCCCTTCGGCGAAGGCCATGGACGTGAGAGAAGACCTTGGAAGCATCTCACTAAGAACTCACCGGCGTACGGGTGGCGGAATGTGGTCACAGTCTGGTTCGGAATTGGAGAGGCCCTCCTGCAGAGAAGACGAAGAGAGTGAGCGACCGGGAGGAGGGCTTCGACTTCCTGGGGTTTCACCATCGGCGTGTTACTTTCCGTCGTAGTGCGGGTTCTGGCAAAGAGAGCCAGGGCATCCTCCGTTGGCCCTCCCAGAAGACCTGTGCTCGGTTTCGCGCTCAGGTTCAAGAGAAGTTCAGCCCATCGGGCGCTTGCGTCCTATGTGGAAGGAGATGCTCGCCAGGTACGCGGCGTTCCTGCGTGGCTGGTGGCAATACTATCGTCACGGCAGCAGTTCTCGTGTGTTCGCTAAGTTGGATCACTACGCGCGCGAACGGCTTGCACGCAGCCAGCCGAAGGGCGAGAAGCGCAGCAGGCGGAGATGGACCTACTAGGTCCAGCACCCCGATCTGGACGGGCTCGCCACGCTGGCGGCTTTCTCGAAGGGCGACGTTAGCACCTACAAAGGCCGGGCGAAGGCTGAATGGAGAGCCGTGTGAGGGAGAACCTCACGCACGGTTCGGAGAGGGGCGGCTGGAAACACGACCTGCCCAACCTCTGGTAGGTTGCGGTGACGGTGCGCCGGCGGCCTACTCTACGGGCAACCATGAGCGAGCAGTCTCACAAACCACCCAGCCTTGAGCTCGCGCCTGTGGAGAGCGGAGGCAGGTGCGGCCTGGCGCGTTGATGGGCCGGAAGACTTTGTCGGGGCAGGTGGTCGTGGGGACCGGCAGGCGCGCCCGCCACCCGGCTCTGCTGGCAGCCGCAGAATGCAGCCGCAGAATGCAGCCGCGGAGGAGCCCGGTGGCGGGCCGAGTGCCTGCCCGGGCTCAGTGCGCGACATACACCATATAGAGCCCGCCGAGCAGCACCAGAACGCCGCACGCGGTCTTGAGGCCAGCCATGCCGCGCGATCCCTGCTTCCACTTCAGGTATCGCTGCACCGCTTCCGTGGAGGTGCCCGCCGCTACGATGACGCTGCAGTGGCCGAGACCATAGGCCACCAGAAGCGCCGCCGCGTAGAGCGGTGCGCTGCCCGCCACCTTGAAGGTCACCGCCAGTACGGGCGCCATGTAAGCGAACGTGCAGGGACCGAGGGCGATGCCAAACACCAGGCCCAGTATCAGAGCGGCCAACAGCCCGCGTCGCTGTATGTTCACCTGGCTGACCCCCTCAAAGTTGAGCGGGATGACGCCCAGCAAGTGGAGCCCGACGACAAAGAAGACGACCGCCACGATGTAGTTCACCCACCCGCCCACATCGCCGGCCATACGCCCCAGCGCCGCGGTGGCCACCCCGATCACGCCAATAGTCACCAGGATGCCGAGAGCGAACGCGCTTGCCGTCCAGAAGGCGCGGCGCGAGGTCATTCCGGCCTGGCCGGCGATAAAGCCGACGATGAGCGGAATGCTTGCGAGGTGGCAGGGACTCAACAGGATGCTCAACACGCCCCAGGCGAGCGCCGCTGCGAGCGCCACACCGGGCGCGCCTTCCACTGCATGGGTCAGGGACTCGAAGAGCGTTTGCATGGCTTACTTCACCCCTATGGAGGCGAGCAGGGCGGCGGCCGCTGCCAGTTTGTGACGCATGTGCAACTCTCCTCTGCTTACAGCTTGATCCCGAGCTCTTTGAACTTGGCGACGATTTCGTCCCTGGCATAAAAGCCCATGTGCCGGTAGAGCTCCTTGCCGCTGGCATCGAACAGGATCTGCGTGGGGATAGTCTCTATGCCATACTTCGCTGCCGATGCAGGGTCTTCGGTCACATTGATGAAGTCCACCTGCAGCTTGCCGGGGTAGGTCTTCTTCAGCTCATCCATCACCGGGACCATCATTTTGCAGGGAATGCAGGAAACCGAGCCAAGATCCAGCAAGCGCGGAATAAGGTTAGCCTTGACCGCTACTGGCGTCGCGGGCGCTCCCGTCGGGGCGATAACATGCTGCTGCTTGAAGTGCAGCACGATGGCCACCGCGATGGCCAGCACTAGTACGACGCCTATCTTGCTCCAGACTAGTACTCTCATCTCTCCTCCTCCTCGGCTCTCGCCAACTCAATCCGTGCTTCGGCCGGCAGGGCGAGCGCGGCGGCTACCTGCATGGCCTTGAAAATTCCGCTGGGCACCACACAGCCGCTGCAGCAGCCCCTGAGCGCAGAGCGTGCGGCGGTGTGTATCTTCCCGCCAAAGCCTGTGCCGATCTCATAATAGGCGTCCACCACGGTGAGGCTGCGTGCCAGCCCCTGAATGTTTTCACTGGGGGTGGCGATGGCAAGCCGGATGGCGGTATCGTCCTCGGGGGCCGCCGTTTCCACGGTGACGAAACCGCACACGCCGGCGTGGATAGTAGCCCTCGCGGCGCTCATGCTTCGGCGACTTCGCCGCCGCCGCAGCAGCGCCCTGTGCCGAGCGTCTCGCTCGCCGCACCCGCCACCCGGGCGACCTCATCCTGCGTATAGTTGAAGTGATGGCCTTCTCGATACCGAGGTCGGTGACGACGACGTGGACGTTGATGGAAACACCGGCCGCCTCAAAACCCTTCTTGAGGCAGTGGACCTCGCAGCCGTCAATAGCCACGCGCCTGGAGGCCTGGTTGGCCGTTTCGATGAAGCTCGGGAGCCGGCTCGTCACACCAACGGCGCAGTACATTCATCCCTGTCCAAGTTGGTCGAGCGCTTTGGCCGCGTCGTTGGCGATCTGGGCGACGTTTGAGCCGCCCGAGCATGCGAACAGCATCACATCCCGGGTTCTACAGCACGAATCCGCCATGTTCGTCTCCTCGGGTTCTTCCTTTTGTGCGCGCTGGTTCAGACCAGCATTGCCTTGATCTCGTCCACGGAGGCCACCTTGCCGGTGACCTTCACCTTGCCGTCAACAGCGAGCGACGGAGTACTCATCACGCCGAATTTGATGATCTGCTGAATATCTTCGATCTTCTCCACCTCTGCGCTGAGGCCGAGCGACGCGACGGCCTCCTGCGCGTTGCGATACAGCGTTTTGCACTTAGGGCAGCCAGTACCGAGTATCTGAATCTTCATAGGGAACCCCTTTCTCCCTCAAAAGAGGGCGTTGAACACATATCCCACGATGATGATGCCGACCGAGACCACCCCGACGAACACCGCGATGAGCTGGGGCTTGAGGATTTTGCGCAGGATCACAATTTCCGGCAGCGATATCGCGATTACCGCCATCACGAATGCCAGCGCAGTCCCGAGAGATGCGCCCTTTTCCAGCAGGGCGCCAAGGATGGGGATGACTCCCGCCGCGTTGGAGTAGAGCGCTATGCCGAGAAGGACGGCGGCCGGGACCGACCACCAGGCGCTTTTGCCCATGATGGCGGCCAGAGCGCCCATCGGCACGTAGCCGTGGATGGCTGCGCCGACCGCAATGCCGACAAGGACAAAGAGCCAGATCCGGCCCACGATCTCCCGCACGGCGTGAGCTCCCGCCCGCATTCGGCCATCCCATGTCAGCTGCTCGTCCGTCACGGCGACCGGGCCCATCCGGACCTCCATCACCCAGGGCTCCAGGTAGCGTTCCATCTTCAGACGTCCGATGATCGCGCCCGCCGTGACGGCGATTGCCAGACCCAGGCCGACGTAGACGGCCGCGACCTTAAGACCGAACACACTGAAGAGCAATATGAGCGCAACCTCATTGATGACGGGCGCGGCGATGAGGAACGAGAAGGTTACACCCAGGGGGATACCGCTCTCCACAAACCCCAGGAAGAGGGGCACGGCCGAGCAGGAGCAGAAGGGAGTGACGATTCCGAGCATGGCCGCCAGAATATTGCCGACAGATTCCCGCCTGCCAGCCAGCAAGAGCCGGGTCCGCTCGGGAGTGAAGAACGTGCGAATGATGCCTACGCCGAAAACGACCAGGAGCAGTAGCATCAAAACCTTGGGTGCCTCGAAGACGAAGAATTCGACGGATGAGCTGAGATGCGTGCCCGCCGCGAGCCCGAAGACGCGATAGGTGAGCCATTGGGAGAAGGCCGTCAGGTGCGAGTGGGCCGCCCACCAGAGAGCGCCGCCAGCCAGCAAGGAGAGGACGGACTTGAGCCTCTCGCCGGTTCGTGTCGGCTGAATCGATCCGACATTCTCGGGGCTGCTCAACGTCGCAGGTTTCGTTGCCATCGAATGTTCCACTCAATGGTTATATGGCGTATTAGCCATATAAACCTCAAAAAAAGAGAGAGACACGGCGGGCTCAGAGTGCACACGCCGGCTCTTCCGGTTCGCGCCCCATCAGCCGGTCGCGCTCCGCGTCAATTACGGCTTCCACGCAGGCAAAAATCCTGGTTATGCACGGAACGCGAAGGGAATAGAACACCTGGAGTCCGACCTTGCGATCCCGTACCAGCCCGGCCCCCTTCATCACGGCCAGGTGCTTGGAAACGGTAGACATGTCCGCCCCCACGATCTGCTGCAGGTCGCAGACGCACATCTCTCCCTGTTCCAGGGCATCAATCATCATCAGGCGGCTCGGATGCGCCATCGCCTTGATGATCCGGGCTCTAGTTTCATACTGATCCCGCCTCATCCGCCTGTCTCCTTCCTGCCCATCGCACTATTTGTCAGGACCCATCCGCGAAGTGGTCAGGCTCCGTGCCACAGACGGATGCCCATAACGATCTCTCTATAA
>JBBRJW010000014.1:0-11756 GCA_038218705.1 Chthonomonadales bacterium
AACAGGCGCAAGCGGCTATATTGGGCGAGCCCTCGCTGCGGAGCTTGCAGAGCGCCACGACGTGGTCTGCATGAGCCGCAAACGCCCTCCCGAGAGTCTTCCGTGGGTGCGCGGGGAGTTCGGCGCGGTTGATGACCTCCGCCAGATGGACGACCGGCAGATTGATGCCGTGGTGCACCTTGGAGCGGTTACGGGAGGCTGCCTCGAGCGCGACGGCATGCTGGTAAATGTGGAGGGCACGCGCTGCCTCATGCGCTACCTCATCGACAGGGGCTGCCGCAAGTTCGTGATGGCCAGTTCGATTGCAGCGGTGGGGTTTCAGTCGACCCGCTTCCGACCCCTGCAGCTCCCCATTCCGGATGAGCATCCATGCCTGGATCGTGACGGGTACGGCCTCTCGAAGTATTTGATGGAGGAGGTGACACGCTACTACGCGCGCCAGAACGAGGCGATCGACGTGATCAATCTCCGCCTCTCTTCAGTGTGCGAGCTGCCAGCTCCTTCGGGGGTCCGTCCGCTAAGCGACTGGGCGCTTGGCGGGATAACCGTGATGAGCCTTCGGGACGGCGTGCGCGCCTTCGCGCTCGCGGCCGAGGCGCAGTACCAACCGGGGGTTCGCGTGCTGAACGCCGCTGGCCCAAAGGCCTGGGCGAGCGCGCCCACCGCGGAGATTCTGCGCGCCTGGTGGCCAGAGGCGAATGTCGCACCGTTCGAGCAGCCAGGGCACGAGTACGATTCTGCCTTCGATGTGAGCCGTATCGCGGCCGAGCTCGGCTTTGTCGCGCAGGACCTGCCGCGATGAGCCGTCGATACCTGCCACGCCTGATCCTCGTTCTCGGCCTATCTTTCGCAGGCCCGGGCCGGGCAGACGACACCAGTGCAGGCATTCCGGGTCCCCCACGCGACGTGGCCACGATCGCCGCATTTGGAACAGACCCGCCGGGCTCCTGGGAGGGCTCAGCCGGATCGAATGTGCGCTGGGTGCTGACCCCGGGGCTTCAGCAGCCCGGCTTTCCAAGCCCTGCCATGCGGGCAGCGGTTACGCTCAAGAGCAGATCCGATAGTGCGCCGGGGCATAACTGGTTCTCGCTTACGCGCAAGCTCGCAGCGCCGGTTCCGCTCCCGGACGAGGCCGAGGGGTTTCGCATCTCCCTCGGCGCGGCCACCGAGTCGAAGTGGTGGATTCAGCCGACACTCGTTACGGAAGCTGGCGAGGTATTTTCGCTGGTTCTGGATGAAACGGCGCTTCCAGCGGGACTGAGGGCGGTCTGGACACTTCCGTTCGACCGCTTCCGATCCTCGAATTCGGAGCCGCTAACGCTGGCGAACGCACGAACGATCCGAACGATCTCACTGGTCACGAGCCCTGGGGGAAGCGCCCTTCTCCTCGACAAGATCACGGCCTACCGCCACGAGCGCCTCTCCGGCTGGCTCCAGCTTACGTCATCGCATCCCACGAATAACCTCTTTGAGCGCGGTACGCCGGTGGTGCTCACTCTCCGTCCCGGTGGAGTGCTCCCAGATGGCGCTGTGGCATTCCGGGTTGCCGTGCGAGACTACGATGGGCATCTCGCAGCTCACGCAAAGGTTCCACTGCGGAAGGCGGATCAGTATACACTGCCTGCCATCACGGTCGCCCCCGGGTACTACGAAGTGACCGCATTCTGGCTCAACAGCGCGGGGAGTGATATCGGCTCCGTCTCCTGCATCCGAGCGGAGGGAACCGTGCCGGATGGGATCGGCACTTTCTCGGTGCTTCCTCGCACGCTTGCCGAGAATGCGGCGCGCTCCCGAAAGCTGGGCGGCAGCGCCTTCTTCGGTCTGCACGGCGACTTTCTGGGCCTTGGCAGCCTTCTGGGCGCCACATGGCGTCTCGAGTATGAAGGATGGCCATACCAGGAGCCGGATCGGCCGGTCCGGGACGCTTCCGGATTGGCGCCCTGGGCAAAGGCTGCGCTTGCCCGTCCCTCGCAGCCGACCAGCCAGCAGCACATTCAGACGTTTCGGCTCAACCTTCAGACCCCTTCGTGGGCGGATACCGACGAAGAGCACGCACCCGGATTCGCCTGGGCAGATGCGCTGGCCAACGTGCGAGACGTGGTGCGTGCGGAGATGCACGCCTACCCGCATATGGCGCACCGTCTTTATGGAGGGCTGTGGGAAGCGGACCTGAACGACCCACGATTTGGCAAGCAGAAACCTCCCTACGGGCCTACGGATATCGCCGAGGTCTATCGGCGGATCCGGGAGGTCGTGAAAGCGGAGGACCCGAGGGGCCTGGTAATCGGGCCCTGCTCATCCGTTATTCGCCCAGACTGGTTTGAAGCGGTGTTCCAGGCCGGGGTACTGAAGTCACTGGATGGTATAGAGACCCACGCGTACGCCGAAAACACGCTGAGTCCTGAGGCAGACGACCTCCCCGGTCGGCTCCACAAGCTCGATGCTCTCGTGCGAAAGTATCACGGCGGACGTCCACTGCCGATCTACATAACCGAGCTGGGACAGCCGGGACTGCTCGGTTCTGACGCAGCCCCGCACTCGCAAGCCGAGCGAATGGCGCGCACGTGCATTATCCTGAAAGGCGAGGGCGTTCGGGCATTTCTCCCGTTCTATGGCATCGATTACGATCGCTCGGGCGGCTGGGGTTTTCTCTATAACCTGGACATCGGCGCTCCTGCCGGACCGTGGGAGACCCGGCGCACCACGCCCAAGCCGATGGTGAACGCAGTCGCCGCCTGTATCGACCAGCTCGAGGGCGCCGAGCCCCTGGGCAGAGTTCGGCTGTCCGACCCGAAGGTCTGGGCCTATGCGTTTCGACGCGGCGCGGACGTGGTGACGGCCGTCTGGTCGCCGACCGGGCCGCGACCGGCAGCAGTGCCCGTGCGGAGCCGCGGCGCAATCGACGCGGTGGACATGATGGGCCATCCGATCACCATCCATCCGCGGTCCGGCGTGATCCGCCTCACCGCGACTGCAGCGCCGGCGTATATTCGGGAGCACGGCCAGAAGAGTTCACCAGCCGTCGGGACCCTCGCGAACCCGGGCCGAGCGGCGCGCTGACCTACGCGCTCGCCCGACCGGCCTCGGCTGCCTCGAGGAACTCCTGAAGCGGAGGCGCCATCTTCTCCTGTTCCACCAGAAAGGCGTCGTGACCGTAGTCGGAATCGAGCTCCCAATAGGTCGAGTCGACGCCGACCGCGCAGAGCCGGTTGTGGATCTCACGGATGTGATGCGGGTAGAAGAGGATATCCGACCGGATCCCAATGTGGAGCACTCGCGCCTGCACGCGTCGGTAAGCGGCCTCCAGTGAGCCGTAGCCGCGGCCCAGGTCGTGCAGGTCGATGGCTCGCGTCACATAGAGGTAGGAGTTCGCGTCGAAGCGGCGCACCAGCTTCTCGCCCTCCTCATGCAGGAAGCGCTCCACATCGAAGCGAGCGTGTAGATCGTACTCGATCGGGCTCTCCTCGAGCGTCCGCTTTCGGCCGAACATCTGCTGCATGATCGGGTCGGAGAGGTAGGTGATCGTGCCGATCATCCGCGCCAGCGCAAGGCCATCGCTCGGGGGTGGCCCGTCGTAGTACGCGCCCTTCTTCCAGTTCGGATCGAGCCGTATGGCGCGGCGCATGCACTCGTTAAAGGCGATGGCCTGCGCGGTGTTACGCGCGGAGGACGCGATCGAGCAGACATTTCGCATCCGGTCCGGATAGGTCACGGCCCATTCGAGGGCCTGCATTCCGCCCATGGAGCCGCCGATCACAAGGTGGAGCTGCTCGATCCCGAGGTGCTCGACAAGTCGGCGCTGCGCGCGCACCATGTCCCGGATGGTGACAATCGGAAACGAGAGACCAAAGGGCTTACCGGTCGCCGGATCGAGGGAGGCCGGGCCGGTAGTGCCCCGGCATCCACCCAACGCGTTGGGGGCGATGAGGAAAAATCGGTTCGTGTCGAAGAGCGTGCCGGGACCGATCAGCGCCTCCCAATAGCCGGGGAAGTGACTGTCCGGGCGATACCAGCCTGCCGCGTGCGAGCTGCCCGTAAGACCATGCGTGATCAGAATGGCGTTATCGCGCGCCGCGTTCAGCGTGCCATAGGTCTCATAGCAGGTGACTACCTCCGGGAGAACCTGTCCGTTCTCCAACGGGAAGGGATCCTGGACGGAGCCAAAGGTAAAGTACTTGCGCTCTACAAGGCCGACGGAGCCATCAAATTGATTCGAGGTGCTGGTATCGGTCATGCCTATACCGCCCACTCCTCGGAGCCGTCGAGTCCGATCGCATTTACGCCAATCCCCTCCCGCTCCAGAAACGCGAGGCCGCGCTCCAGGTCGGCCCTGTCGCCGCTCAGCTCCAGGTAGATAAACCCTCCGCTCCCCGCATTGATGTTGGCGCGGCGGATATTCGGCACCAGGCGGTGCTCTTTAACCAGAAGGTAGAGTAGCGGCTTCTCCACCTGTGCGAGCGGATACGTGAGCTGCACACGGATAGAATCCTTTTCAAAAGGCATACGAGGCTTCTCCTTTGGGCGCCGGTGCTGCCGGGCCCTGCCAGTACAGGCACAGAGGGCGCTTCCGCACTGCGGAAGCGCCCTCGTCAATGGTTTACGTGTTACGGTAACGGCGGCGCTTACGCGGATGCGGCTTCCACTCCACGCATCCGGGACTGCTCTTTGCGCTCGCGCAGGTAGGAGAAGAACTCCCCGCCCTCACGCAGACGGCGCACCATCATCTGCCGATCGGTCGCCATCTCCCGGACTATACGCAGGATCGGCTTCGGCCGGAAGTAGAAAGAGCGGTACATCCGCTCGACGCCGTCCTCAATCTCTTCCGTGGAGAGGTGGGGGTACTGGAGCGTGGAGGTCTGGATGCCGCTGGATGAGATGAGCCCGTCCCGCGCGAACCAGCCGTTCGCCATCGCCTGATCGTAGAGCTCGGTGCCGGGGTACGGGGCCGCAATGGAGACCTGAATCGTATGCGGGTCGAGCTCTTGAGCGAAGCGGATAGTCTCCTCGATTGTTTCGCGAGTCTCAACCGGCAGCCCGATGATGAAGGTGCCGTGCACCTTGATGCCAAGCTTCTTGCAGTTGGCCATAAACTCGCGGGCCATCTCGAGCTTGATGCCCTTCTTGATCCGATTCAGGATCTCCTGGTTGCCCGACTCAAAGCCAACAAGCAGCAGCCGCAGGCCGTTGTCGCGGAGGGTCTTCAGCGTCTCATACTTCACGTGCGCCCGCGCATTGCAGGACCAGGTGAGGTTGAGCCGTTTCATGTGTTTGCTGATCTCGATCGCGCGCGGCTCATTGATCGTAAAGGTGTCGTCATCGAACATATACTCGCGCACTTTGTCGCCCCAGATCGCTTTTGCCTCGTCCAGCTCGCGTCCGACGCACTCCGGACTCTTGGTGCGGTACGCGTGTCCGCCTATGGTCTGAGGCCAGAGGCAGAAGGTGCATTTGGCGGGGCAGCCGCGCCCGGTGTACCAGGAGACATACGGGTGGAGCAGGTAGCCGATAAAGTACTTGGTGATATCAAGGTTCGCGGCGTAGGTGGGGAGGACGCTCGGCATCAGATCCCAGTTCGGCACCAACTCGCGGTCTGCCGTTCGCTGGAGCTCGCCATTGGCGTCGCGCCATGAGAGCCCGGTGATCGACTCCCAGGGCCGACCCTCGGCCAGCTCCTTGCAGGTATAGTCGAACTCATGTCGGCAGACAAAGTCGATGATGGGATTGTCCTGAAGGGTCTTCTCCGGCAGGACCGCGACATGCGCTCCAATGAATCCGACTTTGAGGGCGGGGTTCTGAGCCTTGAGTTGTCGGGCGCATTCCACATCGTTGGCGAGCGAGGGGGTCGAGGTATGCATCACCACCAGCTCATAGTCGCGGGCGATCTTCAGCACATCCTCCACCGTCTGGCCGTGGGGCGGCGCGTCGATCAGCTTGCTGCCTGGAACCAGCGCGGCTGGCTGAGCGAGCCAGGTGGGGTACCAGAACGACGTGATCTCGCGCTTGGCCTGGTAGCGCGAGCCTGCCCCGCCATCGAAGCCATCAAACGAAGGGGGACTGAGAAAGAGCGTCTTCATCACGAGTGTTAGGTCTCCTGCAAGCGGGACGGCGATATTTCGTGGTTAGAGTGTACCGCAAAGAGCGGCGAATCCCGGGAGGATCCGCCGCTCTGCTTATGGAGTCGATTAACAGTCGGCCCTATGGCGCCGCGGGAACTGCGGTCGGGGGCGTGGGCGCCACCGGCGGGTAGAGCGACGCAGGAGTGAGGAAGAAGCCGGTCCGATAGTGGTACTTCCGGTTGAGCTGGTAGAGCAGCTCGAGCGGCGTCTTCGGGTCGGAGCTTGCGAAGCGCACTGGGTCGAGCTTACGGGCTTCCGTGAGCTCGCGATCCGTAAGAGATGAGTTACCAGCGTTGAAGAAGTAGATTGCGAGCGCCATCTTCAGATCGGCAGCATTCTTGTTGTGCCGACTCAGCGCATCGAGCAGCGGGCCGGCCTCGCGATCGCGCTTGGTCTGCATCAGCAGCAGTGCCTGCATGATTTTCGCGTTCAGATTGTTGGGGTCTCGCGCGAGAGCGAAGTCGACGAACTTCATGGCCCTCTCATACCGGCCCTGCTGGGTAGTCGCGGCTGTGCGAGCTGCGTAGTCGAGGTAGATGCCGAGCTGGAATGGCTCGAGCGAGAGAGCGCGGTTGAGCGCCTCTGCCTGATCGGTCAGCTTGGTGACCGACATCGAGAGCGCGAACTGGACATCGCCAGACTCCGGCAGCAGCCGTGCTGCCGCGTTCGCCTCGGCGAAGGCCTCGCGGGGATGGCCGAGCGATGCGTCGGCATAAGCGGCCACCACGTTGGACGCAGGTGTGTCGCCACCGAGGTCGGCAGCAACGGCGGCGCGCGCCTCGTCGAAGCGCTGTGATCGCAGAAGCGCGAGCCCGTAAACGGCTCGTGTAGCGGCGTCGGCGTGGCCTGCCTTAATCACCGTACCCAGGTTCAGAATTGCAGATGCCGGAAGGTCGAGCATTATGTTCGCGAGCGCCAGACGGTTGACGCACGGGACTGGCCCCTGATCTTCCTGCGCGCAGCGGGTGTACTCCTGCTGTGAATCTGCATACCGGCCGGCTTCTAGCAGGGCATCTCCGACGCTCTGGAACGCCTCCGCGCCCTTCAGCAACGCGGCAGCCTGCCGGGACGCAGCGACGGCCAACTTTGCCGACTTCTGGCGCAGGGAATAGATAGCCTCGAGCTCGGGGAAGAAGTTGGCGACGTTCTCTGGCATAAAGGCCCGGCGAGTCCGGTAGACTGCGAGCTCAGCGAGGGCCCCGGGGTCCTGGTCGAGCGTCTTTGCGCCCTCCAGCGAGGAGATGGCGTGGTCCCAATCGAGCGCCGCCGCGAACGACCCGGCGACGACCCGCGAGGCGGCCGTGTTGTTCGGCTCCGCCTTGAGTGCGCGGCGCGCGTATCGCATCGCGGCCTCTTCGTCGCCCGCCTTCCGCGCATCGGCGGACTTCTGGGCGAGCGCAGCAGCGCCCAGCCCCAGCTCGTTGTCGATATTGACGGCGAGGCTCACCTTCTTCGTCTGTCCCGCGCCATCGAACGCGGTGACGGCGAGCGTATGCGCGCCCTCTGTGTCCGCGATCGTGTTCCAGCTGAAGACGTATGGCACGCTGGTGCCGGTGTATCGCAGCTGATCATCGACGTAGAACTCCACCTTGTCGATATTCTCGCCACTCTCGGCGTGCGCTACGATCTTCGCGGTGTCGCTCACTTTGTCGCCAGCTTTCAGGTCGAGAGTGAGCGTCACTTCGGCGCGCGCAGTGGACTGGAGCAGGCCGAACAGGATCAAGAGCGAGGCGAGAAGCGCCGAGCGGCGAAATGCCCTAAGCACACGGGTCGATAGCATGGGTTGTCGTCCTTGGTTACCAGGCACGGGCCCGCAGGTGAGCGGCCGCGCCTGCGATGAAATACGAGACGTCTCCGACGCAGGAGCTCGCAGGCACCGATGCGGAGGCTGTGCCCCGGACATGGAAGGCCGCCCGGGCAGTCTGGCCTGGCCGAAGCGCCCCGAAGAGCGCGGGATCTTCCGGCTCGGGCCGCGCGCCCTCGGGCAGGAGCCCGGGATCGAGACCGACTTTTACGGCTCCAACTGCGCGACTGCCTCGATTTGCGAGCGTCACAGAGACCTGCGGCCCCTCCACGGGCGCTGTGGTAGTGTTACCCGCGGCCGGCGTCGACTCCTGCACCGGCAGGGTCACCGAGATCGCGGGCACCAGCCCGAGGAGCGCCGCACTCGTCTCCGCAAGACTGTCACTCAGCCGCTCCATGGCGCCCATCACCAGGCCGCCCTTCTCGGCGGGCACCGAGTGGCGAGCCTGCAGATTCCGGTGCAGCGACTGCGCCTGCGCCGTGGAGAGCAGGAGGCGATGGATGCATCCGAGCCTCTGCTCTACGGACGAGTGTCGCCCTGGCGTCCCCTTCAGACCGCTCAGGTAACCCTCGGCCTCATCCAGCATGCGGCGCATTCGCCGCGAGGGCCCCGGCGCGTCGGCCGCCATCTCGTGCAGGCGCTGACGGGTCTCCTGCATTGCGCTCCAGGTGGCCTCTGCCTCGTCCGTACAGCGGAGAACGCATACCTCGCCCGGCAGCAGGGTGAGCGGTTTCACGAGCGTGTGAGCAGAGCTGAAATCCGCACCCTCCAGCGTCCGCAGATGCACGCCGGCGGGAGTGACTGGAACTGCCGGCGCGGTATCGGTAGCCGGGGAACCGGGCCGCTCCGGGCTGTAAGTGAGCGTCTCTGCTTTATAGACGCCGCGAGGAAGGCGAAACCGCACGGTCACATCTCGTTTTTCCTGGCTGGTATTGACCATACTCAGGGTTGCTCCAAGCGAGAAGCGGGCTCCGTAGACAACGATGTCGCTCTGGGCGGCGTGGACAGGTATGGCGGTGGAGCGGAGGTAGCTCCAGGTAATCCAGCGGGGCTCCGATGAGGCCTGCGGCTGTGTCACACCCAGCGGACTATCGTGGAATACGGATATCGTCTGGTCGCGGGCTGCAAGGAGCGCGTCGCCCGGAGCTGCGATGGGGTTTAGCGCATCAGCGTCCACCTGAACCGGCGCTGGCACGGCGGGCTGACGGAACCTCCGGTGGAAGTAGGTATGCGCGAGTCTGGACCGTGCCGGCACTCTGCCGGTTGGGCCCGAATGAACGTGAGAGCGAATTCCAACGCTGGCCAGGGCTAAAGGAATGGCAACAGCGGCAATTCGCACACACACAACCTCAAGTCTGTTTATCAATCGGTGCTTCCCCCGCGAGGCCGGTGGCGGGCATCTCGACAACTTCTCGGACTCTCCGCTCAAACTCTTCGCGCTCCAGCATCACCCGTCGGCCGCAGCTGCTGCATACGATCCCGACATCGGCCCCGGCGCGAACCACTGTCCACTCGTCGCCGCCGCAGGGATGGGTCTTGCGAAGCCGAACCCTCATCCCGACTACGACTACCCGGCGCTGGGTCATTTCCGGTCCCCTTCACATGCTCTCAAGCGTCTATTACGTGTGTAATCGGCTTTTGTTATACCATTTTGCTCCACACTACCTCACAACTCGCCGATCTCCGGCGCTCGTAAGGGCCGCAGCCTGCACAGGTTCGCCCCATAGCGGGTGGCCGCACCACCGGACATTTATGCAACATTAATCGAGCACTTGACGTCAAGTCGACCGGAGGGGATGGAAGTCCTCCGGTGTCTTTTATGATCTATTTGTTCGATTATATGGCTCGTTTACAGGTTCAGGCTCTATTGGCCACGCATTGCAGGGACCTGCGAGCCCAGGAGCAGTACCCCTATGTTAAGCCGAATCATGCGCCTATGGCTATTTCTGTCTCTGGCCCTGCTGGCCACCGGCGCCAATGCGCAGCAAGTGCTCTTCGATAATACAAACGGTCTGAAGTACAGCGCGACGGCCTGCTACACGGCCCGCGGTCCAGCCGCCTTCGGGGAGAGCAGTTACGTCGCTTTTGCCTTCACACCTTCGATTAACGCGACCCTCGCTTCCATCGAAATCGCGGTCAAGGCTGGCCAGGGCTCCGCGGCCATTCACGGCCGCCTCGCGGCCGATGCGAACGGCCTGCCTGGAACGAGCCTGGTGGATTTCAGTCTGCCTCCACCTCCTTCCGAGGGCGGTTTCGTGACGATGCGCTCCACGGAGCGCACGCTCCTAGCCCCCGACTCACGCTACTGGCTCTATCTGGCGCCCACAGGCGATGCCGATATTCACTGGCTTCAATGCCCTACGGGCCTCGCCGGCCCGGCGGCACTCTCCGGGATCGGCCTCTGGTCTGCGCCACCCGGGGGGCTGCCTCAGGCGGCATTTCGGGTGACGGGCCTCGCCCTGAGCGCCCAGGCCGGGGCGGCGGCGGCGGCGACGCCAGAGCCCGGAGCCATCGGGGTCGCTGGGGCACTGCTCTGTGCCGCACTTGGAACGCAGTGGAAGCGCAGGCGGTAACGAGAGGCTTCTTTCGCCGGGGAAGGGTCGACCGAAATCGCGTTCCACACGCACGGATGATACCGGAAGCCTCGAGGCGGGCGGTACTTGCCCGCCTCGAAGAAGGATTTCGACTGTCGGAAGCCTCAATTCTAGGCCATCGACGAACTCCGCTCCCGGGAAGGACCTGAACCTATGCGCCGCACGCTCGGCCTGTGCGCCATGCTCCTCTGCTTCGCCCTGCGCCCTGCGCCCGCACAGCGGGTCGCCCCGGCCGGCGCAAACTTCCGGTTTCTTGTTCTCGGCCCGGTCCGGCAGGCCGAAATGGGCGACGCCGCAGGGCTCACTGCACTGGCGGCAGAGGCGGTCCACGCCCCGGAGCGACCGCGTTTCGTGATCGCCGTTGGCGATTTGACCGGCAGCGGTCGGGCCAGCCAGTACGCGCGCTTCCGGGAGCAGGCGCTCGGCTTCACGGACTCCGGCATCGCGCTCTACGCTGTGCCGGGGCATAACGAGGTCACCGCAGACGAGGGCAAAGAGGGCTTCGTTCAGAATTTCGGCCGCCTCTACCAGTCGTTTGACGCGGGCGCGATCCACTTCGTACTCCTCGATTCCACGGTCGCCCTGCAGCCGTGGGGGCACCTCGATCGCGCTCAGCTTGAATGGCTCAAGGGCGACCTGAAGCGCGTGAAGCCCGATATCCCGGTGGTTCTCTTCCTCTACTACACCATTGGCCAGGAGACTCTGCCGCTGCGGCCCATCGACAACGAGTTCGACCTCCAGCCCATTCTGCGCGAGCACAACGTGGCCGCCATATTTACGGGGCAGGCCGAGGCCGCGGCGAGCTCGAAGACGCAGGGAGTGACCACATTCCCCGCCCCTGATGTTGCCCTGGGCGCTCGATACCAGGTGGACGTGACTCCGCTCCTCCTCACCGTAAGCCGCATCCGCCGGAACGGCCCGGCAGAGATACTCGCCTCCATTCCCATCACGGGCAAGGCGCGTCCCTCCCGAGTTCGTGCAGGATGGGACGATCCCGACGTCCCATTCCTTGCGCGCCGCCGACCGGCGATCACGCTGGAACCGCGCGCGGTGGAGGATAATCCCGACCAGGAGAAGGCGGAATATCGGGTGGACGACGGCCCATTTCATCCTATGACTCGCGACAAGCGGGATATCTGGCGCGTTGAGTTTCCCACAGGCAAGCTTCCGATCGGGATGCACAGCGCGGACGTGCGAATCTTTACGAGCCAGGGCGTGGAGCTGGGAGATGAGCTGATCTTC
>JBBRJW010000015.1:0-11692 GCA_038218705.1 Chthonomonadales bacterium
CATTCAGAGCATCTACGGTCTCTCCCATCGCAGTTCCGTGCCGCGCCGTGTTGTTCTTCACCATCATGGGAATCTGCAGCTCGTCCAGCCGTTTGCCAGTCGCCGCCACACACGGAATCCCGCGCCCGTGTTTGATGAGGAAGTTCATCGCGTCCGGAGAGCACTTCTCCGCGGCGACGATTAGATCTCCCTCGTTTTCCCGATCTTCATCGTCCACTACGATGATGATCCTGCCCTCTCGTAGGTCCTTAATCGCTGCTTCAATGGAACTGAAGCCCATCTCTAATACTCCCTCCCGGCGACCGGGCCATCGGACGAATCACACGCTGGCGCGCTATTGGCGCTCAGGCCAATGTAGTTTACCCTAACGCTCCTGCCCGGCTCGCCGCCGCAGGAACCGGGCCGCCATTGGGCGAAGTGAAGAGCAGCCGGAGGCCGGGGCCAATGAGTGACTTCAATCCACAAAACGTTGTTTACGCGTATCAACAGGGCATCTTCCCCATGTACAGCAGTGACGAGTGTCGCGTAAGCTGGTATCGACCCACGATTCGGACAATTCTGCCACTGGATGGCTTCCACGTTTCGCGATCGCTCGCGAAGACGATCCGGCGGGGCCGATTTGAGGTGAGGATCGACTCGGATTTCCAGGGCGTCATGCGCGGCTGCGCGGACCGCCCTGAAGGAACATGGATATCTGAAGAGTTTTATGAAGTATTCGGTGCGCTTCACGACGCCGGCTTGGCGCACAGCGTAGAGGCGTGGAGCTGTGACCGGCTCGTCGGCGGCACGTACGGACTGGCGCTTGGCGGAGCCTTCATGGCTGAGAGTATGTTCCACTATAGGACCGACGCCTCCAAGGTAGCCCTCGCTGCCCTGGTAAGCCATCTCCGCAGCCGTGGGTTTGCGCTGCTCGACGTGCAGCTTTCAACGGATCACATTCTCTCACTGGGCGCGATCGAGATTCCCCATGAGCTCTACCAGCGCCGACTTAACGCCGCGCTTCGCCTCCGGACCACCTTCTGGCCGTAACGCCAAACGGGCATTAACCTTCGGGAACAGAGAGGCAGACGGGCACGTCCTGTGAACGAACGCTCGCGACCACAGTTTCCTTCCCGCTGCCAACCGTTCAATCGCCCGAGGGGAATTGACCGATCCAGCTTGGGGAGCCAGTCGCCTGCGGATCTGCTCGGATTTCCCACGAAGGAGAACTAAGACAATGGCGGAAGAGACAACGAGACGCGCGGTCGAGAACGAAGTGAACAATGAGAGCGGCCGGGACACGCGAATCGGTACAGAGCTGGGCGGCGCCGGTGGCGTGGTTGCCGGTGCGATGGCTGGCGCAGTTGCCGGGCCGGTTGGCATGGTCGGCGGCGCGATTGTCGGCGGGATCGCCGGAGCGGTCGCCAGCGGCGCAGCCGTTCATGCGGTTGACAAAGTAGATGACGACACTACCGTTACTGGGATCGGCCAGCACACTGCCCGCAAGGCCGAGCAGGCGGTCGACAATACCGAGGCGCGCCTGCCTGGAAACCGGGTCCCGGGCGTCCAGACCGGCGGCCGCGACTACGACGGCTCTCCCGATACCCGCGGCGTCACTGAGAAGGCGGCCGACGCTCTGACGGGCGACAACATCGACGACAAGACCGGCAAGCCGGTTCGCTGACCTCGTTACTGGACCAGACGCACTGCTTGAGCGATGCGTCTGTACAGTGCGAAGCCGAGTTCCCCTGCAGCGATGCGAATCGCTGCAGGGGACTTTGATTCAGGCCACCACCCCACCCGGGATCACCCCTCCACGCCCTCGCCGAGCAGACGCACCGTACGCGCGGACTGCCGGACGCGTATGGAAGCCACCAGGCGGCGTCCCTGCCCCAGACGGCGAAGTTCGTGCGCGGTTCTGGCGAGGGACTGCGCCAGCAGCGCCTCGCACTCATTGAGGGCTCGTCGCGTCTCATCTGCCAGCGCGCTGCCGTTGGCCGCGACGGAGGGCGATCGCTCCGCCTCCACTCTCCACCCCTCCAGCGCGGGCCCGAGCAGCGACGAGGCGCGCAGCACCAGCTCGCTGTCACTGCGGGCGATTCCCGCACGAATCTCGGAGACCAGCTGCGCCATTCGGTAGAGCGGCCTCATCGGGTCTTCGGCTGGATCAGGCGGACCAGGGACCGGACAGGTCGGGAGGATTCCGGCGCGTGGGGGCAGCGGGGCAGGAAGCCCGGTCCTGCCCGGGCTGCGCCACTCTTCTGAGGGTCGATCAGGCACAACGCTCCTCCAGCCTCGGGGAAGCCGCGGAATTGGCCGCGTCCCCGGTGTCGGGAGCCAGCGGCAGACCGACGCGTGCCGCTGGAGCGAGGCGATCCAGCTGCTCCCAGCTCGCCCGCAGCTCCTGCAGCATCTTCTGCACGCGCCTCACCAGCGCCACCCGATCCTTCAGGTTCGCCTCAACGAGCTGATCCAGCATATAGACGTAAAGGCGTGCGAGGTTCTCTGCAACTTCGCCACCCGCGCTTCGGTTCAGCGAGCTGAGAAGCTCGCTCACAATCCGCTGCACCTTCACCAGATTAGTGTTCTTCTCTTCGTAGTCCTTCGCGTGCATCGCATCGATCGCCTGCCCGCAGAAGCGAATGGCTCCGTCATAGAGCATCACGACGAGGCCGGTGGGACTCGCGGTCTCGACCTGCAGTCGCTGAAAGGCTTCAAGAGTCCGGCCGGCTTGCGGCCGAGGTGGTGTGGAATTGGTCATGAGAGTACTCGCGATTCCGTGTCAGCCGCGACTATCCACCGGAGGTGGTAGCAGCGGGAAGTGCTGTGAGGCTGGCCAGGCCAGCACTTGCAGATTTCAGGTTTGCAACCGAGCCCTCCATAGCCGCAAACTGCGCTTTCAGCCGGTCCTGCTCGTGGGATAGCGTGGTATCCATTTCGGCAATCTGGCTCTGGAGATCCTTTATCATATCCCCGATGCCGTTTGCGGTCGTGGTCAGGGTTCCCGTGTACGGGTCTGTCTGGGTGTTCAAGAAGTTCCTGGCGAGGTCGGCCACACCAGACGAGTAGGTTATCGTCCCATAGTTCCCGGCGCTGGTTGCAGTAACGCGCAGCTGCAGGCCGAGGGCCCTGCCATTGCCCAGAGTGGTCGCTCCGCGCATCGAGCCCGTGAGAAACTGTCCCACGCCTGTTGCCGGTTCGCCATTGATGGTCCCGGCCACATCGGTTCCGTGCTGGTTAAGGATTGCGCTGCCAATGCCCGACGAGCCAGGGGTACCGGATAGCAGCGCCGAAACGATCGCTAGCTCGGATGCCGACCCGTACTGTTTGGACGTAACCGTAAGGCTGTTCCCGGATTTGGAGGCGGAAAGGATAGGCCCGAGCTTTGAGTCGCCATTGATCTGCGAGATGATGTCGTCCAGCGAGCTCCCGGCGTGCAGAGTGAGCTGGTAACCACGCAGGGGCGAGGTCGATTGAGTACCGAATGCCGAGCCTCCGAATGTGATCGCCTCATCCTGGGTCAGATTGCCAATCATGGTCTGCGGAGCGGTTACGCTCGCCTGTATTGCGGGCGCGGTCACCTGCACGGAATAGCCGCTTGCCCCGCTTGGCCGTGTATCTGCGGTTCCGTTTACAAACTGAATAGCCGAATTGCTGGGCTCTCCGTTGGCGCGAAAGATCCGGGCGACGTTCTTCAGATTGTTGCTGAGCGCGCTGGAGAGCGCGGTGTCATCGATAACGAGGTGGCTGCCCTGGTCGAGAGTGATGCCGATCTGCGAGAGGAGCGACATATTTGTGGGAAGCCCGGAAACGACATCCGTCGAGTGCGAGACAAGCGAGTCGATGATGGTGCTCGTCGTCGCATCCCCAAAAAGCACACCTGTCGTGCCAGTGCTCGGGTCGAAACTCGAGTAGTTGGCGACCATGTCCACGGTATCGTTGAACGACTTTACGAACGCGCTGATGTTCGCCTTGATAGTCGTGGTATCGCTCGCCACGCCTAAGTTGGTCGTTGCTCCGCCATCCTTCAGCAGGCTGATGGTTACCCCCGTA
Source organism: Chthonomonadales bacterium (assembly GCA_038218705.1). Classification (GTDB taxonomy): domain Bacteria; phylum Armatimonadota; class Chthonomonadetes; order Chthonomonadales; family Chthonomonadaceae; genus JBBRJW01. The sequence continues at coordinate 4,033 of JBBRJW010000015.1, forward strand.
ATGGCATCCGAGAAGGTGTTGGAGGAGCGCGTTGCCGATAGGTTGTCGATGGTGAACTTCGCATCCGTGGCCGCGATGAGCTCCCGTCCCGCAGCCAGCGTGCGCTTCGTAATCCCCAGATCGGCGAGAACGTTATTGGCGTCAGTCATGCCGGAAGCGTCGGACACGCCCGAGAGCTGAAGCTGCTGGCGGACCGCCCCGGATGTAGGGTCTGTTACGGTTGCCACGGTGGCGACGGACGTACTGCCGAACGCCGTGTTGATATCGGAAGCAATCCCGCTCAGGGACTTGTTGAGGTCGATCGTAACACTAATCGAGGTAGGGGTGCCGCCAACGTTTGCTGTCAGCGTCACGCTGCCGGCCGCCGGCGCCGTAATGCCGAGTAGTGTCCCGACACTGGTGGCGCTGTCTGCAAAGAGGTCCGAGCCTGCCATAGTCGCGTCAACGGCGTGTCCCAGGGCGGCGGCTCCGTCGGCAGTGAACAGCGCAAGCGGTCCTCCGAACAGGTTGCCGCTCCCCGTATCGGCCACCCGCAGCGCGCCCTGCAGGCCCGTGCTGTTGCTGGCGAGTGTAAGATAGTACTGCCCGGACGTTGGCGAGATGATGGAAGCGCCTGCGCCGGGCTGCGCGGCGTTGATATTCTGGGCCAGCGTCTGGAGGCTATCGGAGGACTGAACGTTGATGGCCTTACCGTTGATGAGGATCTGTCCGGCAAACCCGAGCGGCGCGGTCTGGCTGGTCTGCATGGACGAGCTCACGCGCTGCGCTGTTGCCAGGTTGTTAACGACGATGGAGTGCGTTCCGACCTGCGCGCCCGTTTTAGCGGTCGCCGTGGCTACGGTACTGTCGGAAGAACTGGTGGTTACGAGATCGAATGAGCGCAGACCGTCGATGTTCGAGGCCGCAGATTGAAGGCCAAGGAGCTGAGCGCTTACGGAACTGAACGCGGTCTGTTGAGCCTGGAGGCGCGTAACCTGGGTCTTCAGGAGGTCCTGAGGCCGCCTGTCGATCGAGATCAATTGCTTGATGATCGAGTTTGTGTCGATGCCGGTACCGAGACCGGCGAAATTTATCGCGCTAAGGCTCATGAGGTTTCTCTCCGGCCGTTGATCGGGATGCGGCGAGCGGGCTCGAGCCCGCTCGCCGCATCCCTCGATTCAGGCATTACTTCCGGTTGGATTGTCATGCCGTGCCATTGCCGGTTATTCCACGCGGCGACCCATTACTTGAGCAGAGAGAGCACCTGCTGCGGCGCGGAGTTCGCCTGTGCCAGCACCGAGGTGCCAGCCTGCTGGATGATCTGGTTCTTGGTGAGGCTCACGACCTCCTGGGCCACGTTCGTATCCCTTATCTGGCTCTCGGAAGCGGAGAGGTTCTCCACCCCTACGCCCAGGTAGGAGACAGTGCTGTCGAGCGTGTTCTTCTGGAAGGCTCCGAGATTAGCCCGGAGACGCGAGACCTGCCCGATCGCTTCGTCGGCCATGGTGATGGCGTCGGTCGCTCCCTGCGCGGTGGTTACGTCGATCATCGAGAGGTTCAAGCCGGCCACAGTCGTGTTTCCGAGCTGAGTAGCCCGAATGTTGCCGAGGCTCGTCTGGACCGTCTGCCCCGCGTTGGAGCCGATCTGGAACTGAACGTTTCCAGCCGTCACCGTACCAACTGTCTTCTGGGTCGAGCCGTTGCCGTTGCCCGCCTCCGTGAGGAGGATCGAGTTGCCGGCGGTATCCGTCACGCGGAGACCGGTATCGCTCGAAGAGCGCCCGCCCGTGAAGGTCGATATGACCGTGGTGACCGCGCCATTTACGAGAGCAGAAGCATACACCGTAACGGTGGCGTTGGAGCCCGAGACCAGGGTGCCCGCGGTGCCAGCCAGAAGCGCAGCACTCTCTGACTCGTTGATCTTGTAGTTCGCGCCGTAGTTCTGCTGGGTCAGGACGATGTAGCCAGACGAGTTGCCGAAGGTGAAGTCGGCGGTAACGCCCGTGCTGCCCGCCAGGTTGTTGATCTTGTTGATGAGCGTCTGAACGGTGTCGGCGCCGGAGACATTGATCGACTGCCCGTTGAGGACAACGGTGCCGCCTGAGCCGGTCGTGGTGCCGTTGACGCTGGAGATGGAGGCGTTTACGCTTGCATAGGTCGCGCCGGTTGCGCTCGAAACCGTGGCGCGGGTAGCCGCGTTGTTGATCGCAACGTTGACAGTTCCGTTCTGGGTCGCGACCCCTCCGAACGATCCGCCATTGAACATACCGGCAACGCTGGTGGTGTCGACCACGGCTGCGGAGACACCGGACGTGCCATCGAGCAGCTTCTTGGTGCCGTACTGGGTCTGCTGGGCGATGCGATCGATAGAGGCGATTGCGGAGCTGATCTGGGTCTGATCGGCCTGCACTGCGACGATGTCGTTGACGCCGGTGTTAGCGGCATGCACCGCGACCTGGCGAATGTTACGCAGCAGGCTGTTGACTTCCGTCAGACCGCCTTCTGCCGTCTTCACCACGTTGCCCGCCTGCTGTGAGTTGCTAATGGCCTGGTTGAGGCCATCGATCTGGGAGCGAAGGCTCTCAGAGATGATAAGACCCGCCGGATCGTCGGCTGCGCGGTTGATGCGCAGGCCGCTCGAGAGGCGCTCGATGCTGGTGCTTACGGTGTTCGCGGTGTTCTGCAAGTTGCGCAGAGCGTTCATTGCCGTAACGTTGGTGTTGATCTGCAATCCCATGGCTGTCTCTCTCCTCCGTGATGTGCCCGCCCCTCGGCGATTGCAGGGCTCGCATGAGTACCACGAGAATGGGTGGTCCGCCAGAGCGGACCGGCTGCGCCAGGAGGCGCGGTTCTCGGGGGCTCGTCATGCTAACTGCGTCTCGATCCGGGGATTTCGGCATCCTGCCGGGTCGGGCGGTCGAGTCTGGAACATGGTGGTCGGCGGTGTCGCTCGTGGGCGCTATCGCTAACGCCGTCTGAAGCGCTTCCGACCACCTGCATGGATATTCTCGGTAACCATCCCGGTAATATTTAGAGTTTCTGCAAATAAGCGGCCAGGAATTTCGGCCCGCCTGCGCCAGGAGCGGCGCCAACAATTGCGGTTTCGGCCGGCAAACGGTAGAATCTCACGTTGATACCTGGCCGGAACGCTCCGGCTTTCGTGTTACAATATGCCCACATGGCCCCCTGAACCCGGAACGTCGGCGGAAGGAGGTCGCTGCGGGCCGGATTTCCACCAGCCGGCGGCCGCGAATGTAATGCGCCGCCTTCCGCAGGGCGGCAGATAGAAGGTATCCCTAACCGCATGGCGAAAGCGCTTATTATTGTTGAGTCTCCCGCAAAGACGAAGACTCTCAAGAATTTCCTCGGTCCAGACTTTTCGGTAGAGGCTAGCATGGGCCACGTCCGTGATCTCCCCGCAAAGAAGCTGGGAGTCGACGTCGACAAAGACTTTGCTCCCACATATGAGCCACTTAAGGATCGCGGCGACGTTTTGAAGCGCCTCACTGCGGCTGCGAAGGGCGCGAGCGTGGTCTACCTCGCATCCGACCCGGACCGCGAAGGCGAGGCCATCGCCTGGCATCTGGCCGAGGCCCTGAAACTCAAGAACGCTCAGCGAATTGAATTCAATGAGATCACCCGTCAGGCTGTTCAACATGCGATCGCAAACCCGCGCACCGTGAACATGGATCGGGTAAACGCCCAGCAGGCTCGGCGCGTTCTCGACCGACTCGTGGGCTACAAGCTCTCGCCGGTCCTCTGGAAGAAGATTCAGAAGGGCCTCTCTGCCGGGCGCGTCCAGTCTGTGGCTGTGCGCCTTATCTGCGAGCGCGAACGCGAGATCCTGGCATTTATCCCGGTCGAGTACTGGTCGCTCACGGCTACCCTTACGCCGGTCGCCCCCGAGAAGCCCTTTCACTTCCCGGCGCGCCTCCACAGCCGGGGCGGCAAGCGACTGGAGCCGAAGTCTGAGATCGAAATGACCGAGATCCTCCGGGAGATGGAGGGGGCAGCTTTCAGGGTTCAAGAGGTTAAGAAGCGGGAGACGAAGCGGAATGCGGCTCCTCCCTTCATTACCAGCACCATCCAGCAGGAGGCTGCACGCAAGCTCGGCTTTGCGAACCGGCGCACCATGTCGGTGGCTCAGAGCCTTTACGAAGGCGTGGAGCTAGGCGACCAGGGCAGCGTCGGACTGATCACCTATATGCGAACCGACTCCGTGCGGGTGGCCGCTGAGGCCCAGACCGAAACACTCAAGTTTATCCGCGAGCGATACGATTCAACCAACACGGTACGAGGATACTCGTACGCTCCCGCCGCGCCCCGACAGTTCAAGACGAAGGGTGGCGCGCAGGACGCCCACGAAGCGATCCGGCCGACCTCCGTCTATCGCGACCCCGAGAGCGTTGCGCAATACCTCGACCACGATCAGCTCAGGCTCTACCGTATCATCTGGCAGCGATTTGTGGCCAGCCAGATGAATCCGGCGGTAATGGACGTAACCACTGCCGATATTGAGGCCGCCGGCCCTAATACCCGCACCTCTGGCAATGCGCCCGTGGGCCCATTTGTCTTCCGCTCCACCGGCTCAGTCGTCCGCTTCGACGGCTTTATGCGGGTCTACCAGGAGGGGAAAGATACGGACGAGGTCACGGACGAGGAGCAGCCACCGCTTCCCCCACTCGCCGCCGAACAGCCGCTCGATCTGGTGAAGCTCGACCCGAAGCAGCACTTCACAGAGCCGCCGCCCCGCTTTACCGAGGCGACTATCGTCAAGGCTCTGGAGGAGCAGGGTGTTGGGCGCCCATCCACCTACGCCTCCATTATTCAGGTTATTCGGGATCGAGAGTACGTCGAGCTTCGGGAGAAGCGCTTCTATCCCACCGACCTCGGGTTCAAGGTGAACGATCAGCTCGTGAAACACTTTCCGAGCGTGATGGACTTCAAGTTCACAGCAGAGATGGAGACCAAGCTCGACGAGGTGGAAGAGGGCCGCGCGGATTGGGTGGCACTCCTCCGGGAATTCTACGATCCCTTTGCCGCGCAGATCGCAACGGCGGCCACTGAGATGGAGAACCTGAAGCCTCCGGCGGTCGAGTCGGAGTACAAGTGTCAGGCCACCGGGCACCCGATGATGGTCCGTCAGAGCCGCTACGGCGCCTTTCTCGGCTGCAGCAACTATCCGAAGTGCAAGAAGATCCTGAAGATCGACGCCGAGGGCAAGCCGATCGATGGCGACACCTGGGTCTGCGGCATGGAGGAGAAGGAATCGGAGAAGGTCCCGGTCGACCCGGCGACTCTCCCAAATGCCACCGAGCACGTATGCCCGAACGGGCATGGCCGCATGCTGAAGCGCACCGGCCGAATGGGCCCATTCCTCGGCTGCAGCGCCTACCCGAAGTGCCACACGCTCCTGAACGTCAATCCGGACGGCAGCCTGAAGGAAGGGCAGGAGTTCAAGTGCACCTTCGGAGAGGCCCCCGCCCGCAAGGCGCGGCGCGCCGCACCCGCCAAAGGCAAGTCGACGACTGCCCGGCCGCCCACTAAGGCTGCGACCGCGAGGGTGGCTGCGCTAGCTGCCACCGACGCCGAGACCGCGATACCCGCACTGCGCCGGACGACCAGGGCCGCGGCGGAGAGCAAGCCGGCCGCCAAGCCGCGCGCCAAGCGTCCCGCAGCACCGAAAGAGGAGTAGCGTGTCTCCATCGATCGCCCGCATTGAGTGCTCGCCCAAGCAGACGCCGCTCCACTCGCCGTTCACCACGTCGCAGGGAACGGCAGTGGCGGCGCTCGCCCTCGGGGTGACCATGACACTCGACGATGGCCGCGTGAGTCTCGGAGAGACGGTGCCCGTTACCTACGTTACCGGCGAGACCATGGAGATGGCCCGGGAAGGCATCGAGCGAGCGGCCCATTCGCTGATCGGCCTCGACATTGCGCGCTTCCGCACTGCCTTCGACCTGATCCGGGCCGCTGCGCCTGAAGCGCCAGCCGCCCGGTGCGGGCTGGAGCAGGCCCTCCTCGCGGCGTGGAGTCAGACGGTCGGGATCTCGCTGGCGCAGCTCTGGGGTGGCGCGCTGCCGTCCGTCGAGACCGACCTCACGATCCCGATCTCCCCAAACGCGACCGAGCTGACCGAGCTCGCGTGGGCGCTGGGCATGCGCATCTTTAAGATCAAGGTGGGCGAGGCGGATGTCGAGGCGGACCATGCGAGGGTCCTCGAAGTTCGTGCCGCCGCGCCGGATGCGCATCTGCGAATCGATGCGAATCAGGCCTTCACCCGCGAGGGAGCCCTCTGTTTTATTGAGCGCCTGCTCAAGGAGGGAGCGCATGTGGAGATGCTGGAGCAGCCGGTGCGGCGCGACGACTTTGAAGGAATGGCGTGGGTCGCCGAGCGCTCACCCGTGCCGGTCTTCGCCGACGAGAGCTGCCGTTCGACCCGGGACGCGCTCCGACTGGCCGATACCGCGGTTCAGGGGTACAACTGTAAGATCCAGAAGAGCGGAATCTCCACGGTTCTGGACATCGTTGCCATTGCAAGGGCCGCAGGCAAGCGACTCATGCTCGGCTGCATGTTGGAGACGCGCCAATCCATCGCATTCTCGCTCGCTCTCGCCTGTGGGACCGGAGCGTTCGATTTTATCGACCTCGACTCGCACCTGCTTCTCAACGAGGCCGGCGACAACCCCTCATTTTCTCAAGAGGGCGCCCGCCTGATCTGCCACTAAGAGCTGCAGCGCTCGCGGCTGCTCATAATCACCGAAGAAAGGCTCACGATGGCCTCACTCCCGATCCCCGCGATTCCACTCTGGCAGGCGCCTACCGGCTCCATCGCCGGCCCTGAGCTCGCAGCGGCAGTCTCCGCCGCCGGCGGAATGGGTGCAATGGCCCTCACCTGGGCTGCGCCCGATCAGGCGGCAGAGCAAGTAGCCTCTGTGCGCTCCATCACCCGGGCCCCGTTCCTGGTCAACTACGTCCTCACCCGCCCTCCTGCATCGCTCGAGGCTGTCCTCGACGCGGGCGTCCCGATCGTGGCCTTTTCATGGGGTGATCCCGCTCCCTACCTGCAGACCGTGCACCGTGCGGGCGCGGCCGTAGTCGCGCAGGCGACGAGCGCGGCCGGCGCGAAGAGGCTGAAGGAGCTGGGAGTGGATGCGATCATCTGTCAGGGCGTCGAGGCAGGCGGGCATGTACAGTCCAGCACGTCGCTTGCGACGCTGCTTCCGGCTGTGCTGGCCGCAGCGGGCTCCACGCCGGTGATCGCCTCCGGTGGGATTGCGACCGGCGCACAGGCGGCGCATTGGCTCGCTCTGGGCGCGGCCGGGGCCATGCTGGGGACACGGTTTGTGTGCACGAGGGAGAGCCGGGCACATCCGGAATACAAACGTCTCCTGATCGAGGCTGGCGAGGGTTCCGTTGCCCTCACGGTCTGCTTCGACGGCGGGTGGCCGTATGCAGCGCATCGGGTGTTGCGAAACTCTACCCTTGAGGAGTGGGAGGCGGCCGGCTCGCCGCCTGCGGGTGAGCGGCCCGGCGAGGGGGAGCGGTTGGCGGAGACGGCTGCCGGCGACCACGTTTGCCGCTATGAGGATACCGCCCCGCGAGTTGGGTTCACCGGCGACATCGAGGCCATGTGCCTCTACGCCGGGGCATCGGTCGGGCAGATACTGGACGAGCCGCC
>JBBRJW010000016.1:0-11641 GCA_038218705.1 Chthonomonadales bacterium
CTGCCGGTAGCGCTCTACGATCCCAGGTCGCGTGGAGCTCGCGCCTATGAGGAAATCTCAAAGGAGATCATAAGCTATGGAAAAGCGGGGACTCGGTAGAGGGCTCGCCGCGCTCATACCGGACATGGACGAAAGAAAAGGCGGGGATGTGGCCGAGCTTGCTCTCGAGCAGATTCAGCCGAACCCCTACCAGCCGCGCACCCTGTTCGACCCTATCAAGCTGGAGGAGCTTGCAGCGTCGGTTCGGGAGCACGGCGTGCTTCAGCCCATTCTTGTTCGGCGGGTGGGCCACGAGCGATACGAACTGGTGGCGGGTGAGCGTCGGTTTCGGGCAGCGCAGCGTGCGGGACTGAAAGTGGTCCCCGCGCTGGTACGGGAGTGTACGGAGCGCGAGCAGCTTGAGGTTGCGATCGTTGAGAACGTACAGCGTGAGGATATCGGGGTCATCGAGGCCGCCCGCGCATACCGGCGCATGATTGATGAGTTCGGGCTCACTCAGGAATTGATCGCTCAGCGCGTCGGAAAGAGTCGCTCAACGGTCGCAAACACGCTTCGGATTCTCGGGCTGCCCGAGGAAGTGCAGGAGTCGCTTGAGCGCGGAGAGATAACGGAGGGCCACGGGCGGGCACTGTTGAGTGCCGAAGAGCCGGAGGCGATTCTCTATTTCTGGCACGCGGTTCTGCGGCGCAAGCTGAGTGTTCGGGACACGGAGAAGCTGGTGCGGGCAGATCGTAATGGAGGCCCGTCGGACTGGGCGGGCCCGAGCGCGGGTAACCCCGTGGTCCCGGCTTCTCCGGTCGCCGTACCGGAGCGGTCGGACCCCAACGAAGTCGCTTTGATCGAAGAGATCCAGCGTGCGCTCAACACGCGTGTGACTCTGAAGCGCACGGGCGCAGGGGTGGGCCGGATCGAGATTGAGTTCTACTCGCTTGAGGATCTTGAGCGGATTGTAGAAGCCATTGCTCCCCAGCGCTAGGTTCGTTCCACGTGCAACAGAAACGTACGCATGTCCACTTAAAATGAAACCGCGTTACTCGAAATCGGCGACGAAAACGAGGTGGTCGGACGCCTGTGAGCCAATCGTCTCCACCGCTCGAACGCGGAGTCCCGGGCTGGCAAGAATATAGTCGATTCGCGCCGTCGGATCTACGGCGGGGAACGTCGGCAGGCCATGGTGTTCGCCAGCATCCTTTAGTCCGGTTCTGGCGAGCAGCAGCCTCAGTGCCTCGCCTTCGGGACCTTCGTTCAGGTCACCGCAGACGATCGTGGGCTCGCCCGATGCGCCGATCAATCGTACAAGCTCGATTGCCTGTGTCCGGCGCTCCTGCGGCCGTAAACCCCAGTGGGTTGTGAAGCAGCGGACTCGCTGCCCCTGATCGGGGCGCGCGATGATCGCCTCCAGCGCTCCCCGGGGTTCCCCCTCTCCCGGAAGCGCATGGTGAAGCACGGAACCGCAAGGCTGGCGTGAAAAGAACGCCAGTCCTTCGGTGCGGTAACCATAGACGGCCGTCTGCTGGAAGACATAATCTCGCCCAAGAAACTCGCTGAGGGCGGCAGGCTGATCCGTGCGATCGGAGGTAGGCCATCGCCGGTGGGCTTCCTGCACTCCCACCGCGTCGGCGCTTAGACCTCCGAGCGTTTGCGCGATGCGCTCGAGCGATCGGCGGCCATCGGAGCCCACGCCTCCATGGATGTTGTACGTTACCACGCGAAACAACGGTTGGTGCCTCTCCCTCGCCTTCTTACCCGAGGAACTACGCGCTCCTGGCGCCCCGCGTTCCGCCATCCATAACGAAAAACCGCCCGCTCGATCCAGCGGATCGCGCAGGCGGCAGAGGATTGTCGGACCACACTGTCCGTCCCTCCTCCTAGATGGCGGTGTTATCCGCCAGGGTTCGGCGAATCATCAGGTCAGCGATGTCTTCGCCGCTCACATTGTACGTGCCGCTCTCAACCTGCGCCTTCAGGACGCTCACACGGTCGGCGCGTACGTCCGGAAGCTGACTGATAGCCTTTTTGACTTGCTGAATCTCCTGTGCGCGATGCGAGATGTCGATAGTTGCAGCCTCGGCGTTGCCGTAATCGGTCGCCGTAGTCTCCGTAGACCCGCGTCGCTGCTGCCCTCCGCGCTCGCTCGGCATGAGCGCCATCAGGCGGTTGATCTCCTCGTTGGATATCTTCATTCTGTTTGCCTCCTGGTCAGCAAGAGATACGTTGGTGTACTCCTGCATCGTGGACGGCAACCTGGCAGCCATAGGAAGAAAAACCGCTTCGTCCCACAGGCCCATAGCTTTGCGTCCTCACGTTTCCGCGAGTTTGCCTTTGACATCATCGGTCAAAACCATTATCGGTGCTTCGTGCGCCACACCTCAGGGTTATTTTTACCTTTCCCCGGTATATTTTTCAGGCGCATCCGGGTGGGTCAATTATTTGCCTGGAGGCGCCGCAGGTTTTACCTGCTGAGTAGCTTTCTGGAAGCCCTCGCTGAACCCCTTCATCGCCTCCCCTAGTCCTTTTCCAAGTTGCTGGAAGATTTCGCCCGCCTGTTGGCCAGCACGCCGCATAAACTCGGCGATTGACGTCTCCGGGTTCTCGAAGTCAACGGAGAGGGCGGCATAGCTTCCGTCGGCTGGAAGCGCCATCGAATGCACGCGCCACTGCCCCTCTTCACGATGGAGCTTCACGGCAAACCGCTTGTCCGCTCCGGCCTTTTTGCCGATCACCGGGACAGTTGCCTCATCGCCATCGATGGTCGCCTCGCCGAGCGAGTAATCCCCGATCTCCTTCTCCGCGAAATCTACATCTGCCATAGACTGCCTGCCCTTCGCGGTAAGTGTCTCCAGCAGTGCGGCATGGTTGCCTGCCCGGATGGCATCGACAAACCGCCGCGTCGAGTCCTGGGCGGCCTGCTCATCCCGGTGACAGCCGAGGAGCGGCATCGCCGCGAAAAGGACGCAGAGCATTGGAAGGACGCGTGATAGGTTTCGCATGAGAACATCTCCCTCTGAAGGCGCAGTACGCTTGTCAGACTTCTGCACACGGTACTAATATTCGACAGGTTCGCGATTAGTCCTTCCGGATCCGACCACGTGAGCGTACTGGTGCGCGCGCAGTTGCTGAAGGGGTTCCGTGTGCCCTTGCCGTTAAGGGCGATGGGGAGGCGGAATCGATGCTCTCTGCGAGCCGAGTGGGCCCGGTTCTGAGCCCGGTCCCGGCGCGCGAGGTAAAGGGGACTGCGAGAACAAGGACGAAGGACGATGCGGTACGGCTCGTGCGCGGCGGTACCTTTCGCAGGACGAGGCACTCTTTTCAGCAGTTGGCGGAGGACGAGATGGGAGACCGAAATGGCGAATGATCCAGCTTGCCAGGTGGCCTGGCAATCTGGATCATCCACGACGAGTCAGCTTCGCTCCCCAAGCGTCATGGGGCATAGAGGTGGCGGCTATTTGCCGTCAGCGCGGGTCGGATTTACGATGATCCCGTTGAAGATCGCAGCGTCCGTCTTCACACGGCAGTCCTGCCCGACCACGCAGCGCTCGAGCTGCGTGCCTCGCATCACGACCGAATTGTTCCAGAGAATGCTGTCTTTAACGATCGCGCCCTCTTCGACCGAGCAGTTATTGCCAATTACCGTGTTTTCGAGGACACGAGCGCCTGCAAGTATCTTCACGTTGTCGCCGATCGCAACCGGGTATCCAATTTCGGCCGTGTCGTCGATCTCAACGTTCTTTCCCATCCACGTGTACTTCCGGACCTCCTGAAGGGGAAGCTCCGTATTCACCCTGCCCTCCAGCACGTCTTTGTGTGTCTGCTGGTAGACCTTCAGGTTGCCAACGTCCTTCCAGTATGCAGCCGTGAGATGGCCGTATACGGGCAGATGCTGGTCCAACAGCCGGGGGAAGACCTGCTTTCCGAACAGGTAGAAGACCCCGCGCGGGATCATGTCGAAAATCTCGGGCTGGAAGACGTAGACGCCGGTGTTGGCCGTATTGGAGAAGATGACCTCGCCCTTCGGCTTCTCGAGGAACCGTGTAATACGGCTCTCCTCGTTCATGAGTACAATCCCATACTCGCTTGGATCGTCCACCAGTGAGAGCGCGATCGTCGCAAGGGCGCCCTTGTCTCGATGGGTCTTTACCAGCCGCGTCAGATCCATATCCGTCAGATCGTCGCCACCGATGACGATAAATGTATCGTCCCGGAAAAACTCCTCGACGCGCTTGAGGCTCCCAGCGTCGCCCCAGAGTCGGTCCTCCCGAGACCAGTGGATCTTTACTCCCCAGCGTGAGCCATCTCCGAAGTACTCCTCGATCTTTTCACCCAGGTAGTGCAGGTTGACCATCACCTCGTCGAAGCCGTGCTTCTTCAGCAGCTCAATCAGGTACTCCATCACGGGGCGGTTGATGATTGGCACCAGCGGCTTTGGCACATTTCGCGTAAGCGGGTCGAGACGCGAGCCGACGCCGGCAGCCAGAATCATGGCTTTCATTATGAGCGAACTCCTGTTTGTTTAGACGATGGGAATAGACGAGGCAGCCCGGCCCTCACCCACGACTGATTACGCGACCGAGCACAAATCGTCCCGAGTGCCAGAGAGATCATGGTCGGCCGAAGCTGGCGATCTGCTCCGCAACGTATACAAGTTGCTCCTCGGCGAGCTCTGGATGAATGGGCAGCGAGAGCACTTCGCGGGCCGCCCGCTCGGCGTGTGGGAACTCGCCTTCGCGGTAGCCGAGGTAGGCGTACGCCGGCTGCAGGTGGAGAGCCGCCGGGTAGTAGACGTCCGTTTCGATATCGCGGGTCTTGAGAAAAGCCTTCAGGGCATCACGGTGCAGATGCCGAACCGTATACTGATGAAACACATGGTAGTTGCTCGGCTCGGATGTTGGCAGCGCCAGCTTGCCCCCGGATTCGGACGCAGCAGGCCCCAGCAGCTCTGTGTACCTCGCGGCATTGCGGCGACGCCCCGCATTCCACTCGCTGAGGCGCGGCAGCTTCGCCTGCAGTACCGCCGCCTGGATGGCGTCGAGGCGGGAGCAGTAGCCTATCTGAACATAGTGGTACTTGTGACCCTGTGTGCCGTGCCCGCGCAGGCTGCGCAGCCTTTCGGCGATGTGGTCATCGTTGCAGAGAATCATCCCCCCGTCACCATAGGCTCCCAGGTTCTTGGTGGGATAGAAGGAGAGCGTGGTCGTATCCCCATCCTCCGCGATGAGTGTTCCGTTCTGCGAAGCGCCAATCGCCTGCGCCGAATCGACAATAAGGCGCAGGTTGTGTTTCTGAGCGAGCTCCCGCAGGAGTTGACGGTCAGCCATCTGGCCAAACAGGTCGACGGGCAGGATTGCTCGTGTGCGGGAGGTGATCCTCGCCTCTATCGGGGAAGCCGCGATGTTAAAGGTGCATGGGTCGATATCGACGTACACCGGGCGCGCCCCTATCTGCGCGATGGCCTCCGACGTCGCGCCGAAGGTGAAGGGAGTGGTGATGACCTCATCCCCCCGCTCGACTCCGCACGCAACCAGCGAAAGCGTCAGCGCGTCTGTGCCGCTTGCGACTCCGATACCATGACGCGCCCCGCAGGAAGTTGCGATTTCGCGCTCCAGTTGCTCGACCATCGTGCCGCCGCTGAATCGGGTCGACTCGATCACCTCGACAATCGCCTGATCGATTTCAGTCTTAAGCTCAAAGTACTGCGCTCGCAGATCCGCGAGAGGAACTTTCAAGACACGCCTCCCTGATGAGCCGCCCCCCAAACCCTGGTAGGCAGCGTCTCTTGATGCATACGTCGATTCCCACGCCTATGTGCGGAGTTCGTCGCACACCACGCGGCGGGTCGCATCGCCCAATTCTGGGTCCCGCATGGCTGCTCGCACGAACGCTGCAAAGAATGTCTCGTAGTTACCGATATCGCGTCGGAACTCTCCGGTATGAAGCGGAGACGCCCAGAGGTTTCCGCCCTCCTGAATGGCAAGTCTCACCGCGTCAGTCAGATTAAGCTCACCGCGCGAATCCAGCGCGACGCGATGCAGGCACGAAAAAACGGCTGGCCCCAGCACGTATCGCGCCGCCACGACGCAGCGACTCGGCGCAGCCTCGGGTGAGGGCTTCTCAATCACGTCGCTCGCCTCGAACGCGCCCTCGTCTTCGTCTGCGCGGGGGAGGCGCGGAGCGAGCACTCCGTACCTCGAGACCCGCTCGCGTGCGACCGTCTCGGTTAGCACCGCTGCGCAGGCACCGGTACTATGGTATAGATCCAGAAGTCGGCGCAGGGGACCCGCAGGCTCTGGCGACTCAATGATACAGTCCCCGAAGGCGACTGCCGTGGCCTTACCGCTTGCCCACTCCTCCGCGCATAACAGAGCGTCCCCCAGCCCGCGCTGATCACGCTGAAGGACGTACTCGCAGCGCAGTGTGCGGCCAGTAGACTCATCACGGTAGCTATCGCCGAAGAATCCCCGGATCTGAGGCTTCCGCTCGGAGACGATGAAGAGCACCTCATCGATGTCGGCAGCAGCCAGCTCTGCCGCAATGTGCCCCAGAACAGGGAGCCGGCCCACCGGAAGCAGCTCCTTGGGGAACGCCAGAGTGAGTGGGCGCAGTCGCGTGCCGAGCCCGGCAGCGGGAACGATGGCGCGCCTTACGGAATTAGCGCGGGCAGGTGTAGGCGAGTACGACATGGTGGCTCCAGGGCGGCGGGGAGGACGGCGCGCGCACATTATACTCCGCGGGGGCCGCCGCCTGTCAACGGCGGCGGGCCGCTGCCTCGACACCGGGAAGGAGGTCTGCTATAATCGAGTCAATCGCCCGCCCATTCGAAATTCCGGCTCCGGCCGCGCGGAAGTGCCGCGGCGCCAGCCTGGAGGGACTTAATAGCATGATCCGTAACGGTCCGCGCCATGCAGCGCTTTTCATATCGGTTCTGGTTCTTCCGCTGCTGACAGGCTGTCGAACACGCAGCTTTCTCTCCACGCGTCAGGAGGTGAATCTTGGCAAAGAGGCGTCGCGCCAGGTCGAGCAGGAGTACCGTGTCGACACGGCCTCGCCGGATGCCGAGAGGGTTCGTCGGATCGGCCAGAGCCTTATTGATCACATGGATAAGCGTGATATTCCGTATACCTTTCGAGTACTCGACGCTCGCGAGATCAACGCGTTCTCGCTTCCCGGAGGGCCGATCTACGTCTTTCGCGGGTTGTTAGACATTGTAGGGGATGATGACGACGCGCTCGCGTGTGTACTGGGCCATGAAGCGGGCCACGTGAACGGGCGTCATGCGGCCAGGCAGATCTCCAGTGCGTACGCCACCAATCTGCTGCTGCTGGCGATTCCCAATCCGAGCACGGCAAACATAGCTGGCGGCCTTGCCGGCCTGGTGGACCTGAAATACAGCCGGGATGACGAATACGACGCGGATCGGCGGGGACTGAGCTACGCGCACTTCGCAAAATACGATCCTGAGGGCATGATCCGCTTCTTCGATAAGCTTCAGAGGCTGGAAAAGCGACAGGGAGGGTCCGGGCCGGAGTGGCTGCAGAATCATCCGGTGACAAAGGCGCGAACCGAGAAGGCGCAAGTGCTGATAGATCGCGGCGACTTCCGCTACGGGCAGTAGCCGCATCCACGCCACCTGTAATCTCCCACACCGAGCCCGGCGCAGCCAAGCGCCGGGCTCGGCGTGCCATAGCGGGTGAGGCTGGACGGCAGGCCCAAGCGCAATGCAGCAAGAAAGTGCTGCCTCGCTATTGACATAAACCGGAAAGGTATGTCATTCTATACTCTACTAATTCAATCGACTAAGTCGGTAATGTATCACCGACCTATAAGAGAGGAAAAAACGATGAATCGGCTGCCTTCCCTGTATCGTGTTGGTCTTGCGCTTGCGGCTCTTGCCGCGGCATCTGTTGCACACGCCCAGGTGACGATCTCAAACGTTTCGTACGACCCGACCCGGGAGCTCTACAAAGACTTCAATGCTGCGTTTGCGCGCATCTGGCTGGCAAAGACACATCAGAATGTCACAATCCAGCAATCCCATGGCGGTTCCGGAAAACAGGCCCGAGCCGTCATCGACGGACTTGAGGCCGATGTCGTTACACTGGGCTTGCCGTGGGATATCGACGCTATCTCTCGATCGGGCCAGATCGCCCCGAACTGGCGGACCCGTCTGCCAAACAACGCGACACCCTATACCTCGACGATTGTTTTCCTCGTGCGCAAAGGAAACCCGAAGCACATTCGAGACTGGTCGGACCTGATACGGCCGGGCGTTCAGGCCATCACACCCAATCCAAAGGTCTCGGCCGGAGGGCGCATGTCCTACCTGGCCGCCTGGGGATATGCTCGCACTCGTCCTGGCGGCAGCGATGCGACCGCGCGGGATTTCATTACGCGTCTCTACCGAAACGTACCGGTACTCGACTCGGGCGCTCGCGCTGCAACAACGACCTTCGCCGAGCGCGGGCTCGGAGACGTGCTCGTCGCCTGGGAAAATGAGGCGCATCTGGCGCAGGAGGAGTTTCGAGCAGCCGGGCTCGAGATCGTAACTCCCTCGGTAAGCGTACTCGCCGAGCCCTCGGTTGCCGTGGTCGATAAGGTCGTTGATCGCCGGCACACCCGCGCTGTGGCCACCGCGTACCTCCAGTATCTCTACTCGCCAGAGGGCCAGCGGATCGCGGCTCAGCACTGGTACCGCCCGCGCGACACAAAGGCCGCAGGTCCGCTGGCAGCTCGCTTCCCGAAGATCCCGCTCTTCACCGTCGAGAAGGTCTTCAAAGATTGGGATACCGTGGAGAAGGTCCATTTCGCGGATCGAGGTGTATTTGACCAGATAATCCGTCGATAGGTTGGCAGACGCACACGGACCGGCCGGAACTGGTCCGTGTGTGCCAGAGGGGGTTCGAATTGTGACGATTGCTTGCCGATTGCGGCGTAAGACGGTGCTGCCTGGCTTCGCTCTCTCCCTCGGGATTACGGTGGCATGGCTGAGTCTGGTCATATTGATTCCGCTCTCTACACTCTTCCTGAAGGTAGCGCACCTCGGGTGGCCGGCGTTCGTCCAGGTAGTGACCGACCCGGAAGCCGTAGCAGCTTACCGGCTTAGTTTTTCACTATCCGCAGCGGCGGCGGGCATCAATGTCATATTCGGCGCCCTTATCGCATGGGTGCTGGTCCGGTGCCCGTTCCCGGGGCGCAGGATCGTGGACGGGCTCGTCGATCTGCCGTTTGCGCTCCCTACCGCCGTGGCTGGCATCACCCTGACGACCGTCTACGCGCCAAACGGACTTCTGGGGGCTGTGCTCGCTCGCCACGGAATACAGGCTGCTTACGCGCCACTCGGGATTGTGATCGCGCTCGTGTTCGTAGGAATGCCCTTCGTTGTGCGGACCGTGCAGCCGGTCCTGGAAGACTTTGACTCAGAGGCAGAGGAGGCTGCAGCAAGTCTGGGCGCGTCACGGCTGCAGGTTGTCCGGCGTGTACTGTTGCCCGCGCTCGTTCCCTCTCTGCTCACGGGGTTCGCGCTGGCCTTTGCGCGCTCTCTGGGCGAGTACGGCTCTGTAGTCTTTATCGCCGGCAACATACCCATGAAGACCGAGATCGCCCCATTTCTTATCATGAGCAAACTCGAACAGTTCGACTATCCCGGGGCGTCGGCCATTGCAGTAGTCTTGCTGCTCCTTAGCTTCGTCGCACTCCTGATCATAAACGGTCTTCAGCGCTGGAGCGGCAGGCGGAGCGGACGCTTATGAGCGCCACCCCTCAAACAATTCCGAGAAGGCCGTCACGGGCTGCTGCGGCAGCGCACAAGCCGACGCGGGCCGCGACCTCCGAGACGCCGCTTGTGCGCGGCATCTTGATCGCAATCGTTCTGGCGTTTCTGGCGCTCTTTCTCGTGCTTCCCCTGGGAGTCGTATTCACTGAGGCCTTCTCTCACGGGGTAAAGGCGTATCTGGCGGCAATCCGGGATCCGGAGGCCCTGGCAGCTATTCGGCTCACGCTTCTGACGGCCTCCGTCGCCGTGCCCGGCAATGTGATTTTCGGCATCGCGGCGGCGTGGTGTATTGCGCGATTTCACTTTCCGGGCCGATCGATCATCACCACGCTGATCGATCTGCCCTTCGCGATTTCGCCGGTTATCTCCGGTATGGTCTTCGTGCTTCTTTTTGGTGCTCAGGGCCTGCTGGGCCCCTGGCTCGAAGCTCATCAATGGAAGATCGTTTTTGCCGTGCCGGGAATCATCCTCGCAACCCTATTTGTGACGTTTCCCTTTGTGGCCAGAGAGTTGATTCCCGTTATGGAGGCTCAGGGCTCGGATGAGGAACAGGCAGCGCGCGTCCTGGGTGCAAACGGGTGGCAGATGTTCACGCGCGTTACGCTGCCAAATATCAAGTGGGGTCTGCTCTATGGCGTCATTCTCTGCAATGCAAGAGCCATGGGCGAATTCGGGGCAGTATCGGTGGTCTCCGGGCATATGCGGGGTCTCACGAATACGATGCCGCTCCATGTTGAGATCCTATACAATGAATACAACTCGGTGGCTGCCTTTGCAGTCGCATCGCTGCTGACGTTGCTCGCGCTTGTGACACTCGTTGTCCGGGCGATTGTGGAGAAGCGCGCCGCGATGGAGGCGCGCAGGAACACCGAAATGGAAGAAGGACTCGAATGAGTATCCAGGTGGAGGGCATCTGCAAGCAATTTGGGCAGTTCAAGGCACTCAACAACATATCACTCGATGTCCAGCCGGGAGAACTTGTGGCGCTGCTCGGGCCATCCGGCTCCGGCAAAACCACGCTCTTGCGTATTCTTGCGGGTCTCGAGCAGCCCGATTCGGGATCGGTACGTTTTGACGGCGAAGCGACAACCCATCGAAGCGCTAAGGATCGAAGTGTCGGTTTCGTTTTTCAACACTACGCGCTCTTTCGGCATATGACCGTCTTTGAGAATATCGCCTTCGGTCTCCGGGTGCGCCCCCGCTCCTCCCGCCCGTCGAAGCGTGAGATAGAGGTGCGGGTGTCGTCGCTGCTGCAAATGATTCAGCTGGAGGCGCTTGGGAACCGGTTTCCCGACCAGCTCTCGGGGGGCCAGAGGCAGCGTGTCGCCCTCGCGAGGGCCCTGGCGGTCGAGCCGCGCGTGCTGCTCCTGGATGAGCCGTTTGGCGCGCTCGATGCTCAGGTTCGTCAGGATCTGCGCCGTCGGCTCCGCCGACTGCATGACGACCTCCACATTACGACGGTCTTTGTCACACACGACCAGGAGGAGGCGCTCGAGACAGCTGACCGCATCGTGGTCATGAACGAGGGCAGAATCGAGCAGATCGGGCCACCTACCGAGGTGTACGACCGACCGGTCAATCCGTTCGTCTACAACTTCCTCGGACGAGTAAACCTCTTTAGTGGCCGCGACCACCAGGCCCTTGGAGGTCCCGCCAGTGCTGCGGAGACGCTTGAGCCGGGGTTTGCATACGCCCGGCCGCATGAGCTGGAGATCCTGCGTGATGCGAGACCCGATAGCACCATTCCGGCAATTGTACGCCATGTGCGCCCCGTCGGTCCGCTGGTGCGAATCGAACTCGATCGTACGGACAACAGTGGTCCACTCGAAGCCGAGCTAACGCGTGAGCGCGCGTCCGAACTCGGTCTTGAGCCAG
>JBBRJW010000017.1:0-11599 GCA_038218705.1 Chthonomonadales bacterium
GCGCCAGGAGGGCCCGCGGGTCTGCGGAGTGACTGGAGATTGCGCCGTCCCCCGCCGGGTCGATGGGCGAGCATGCGAACGCATCGGAGAGCGCCGCGTCTACGAAGTAGACGTGCGATGCCCCCGCAATATCCATGGCCAGCTCGGGGGTCAGTTGGTGAGCAATGATCACCACGACGCCCGGCAAGTTCCGGTCCTCAATGGCTTCAGCAACAAGGCGGCCCGCTGCGTCGTCACCGCGCAGCGGGCTGCCATAACCTATCACCAATGCGGGGAGCGAGCTCACCCGCGGATCTTCTCGTCTATCGTTCGCCCGTCCCGCCCGATAAGCGTCACGTGGAGGGCCATCTGGCCGGCCGCGTGCGTGGAGCAGCTCAGGCAGGGATCGTACGTACGGATGACCGCCTCGACGCGGTTCAGCATCGCTTCGGGGATCTCAGGGCCGTGAATGTAGTGCTTTGCGGCCTGAGTGATCCCCTTGTTCATGGCCAGGTTGTTGTGCCCGGTTGCGATGATCAGGTTGGCCCAGACGATCAGCCCGTTCTCATCGATCTTGTAGTGATGCATCAGTGTGCCACGGGGCGCCTCGGAGACCCCGATGCCTTCGCTCCGGTTCGGGGAGGCGTGGGAGCGAACCCGTGGGTCGAGGATAGACGGATCCGAGACGAGCTCCTGAATGCGCTCGATACCGTAGAGGATCTCGATGAGTCGAGCGATGTGGAAGTAGAACGAACTCGTTGGCGCCCGGCCGGCCGTGGAGCGGAACTCCTGCAGCTCGGCGTCCGCGAGCGGTGTGCCGCAGCTTGAGACGATGTTGAGACGCGCGAGCGGACCGACCCGGTAGATGCCGTCGGGATAGCCCTGTGGCTTGAAGTAGGGGAACTTGAGGTAGGTCCACTCTTCGGATGCCTCGCCAATGTAATCGGCGAAGTCGCGTGCCGGGAAGTCAGGAACAATCGGCTCGCCACTCGCATCGCCAATTCGAAGCTTACCGTTGTAGTGCTCGAGCTTCCCATCTTCGCCGACGAGGCCGGCCATCAGGGTGGGGAAGTTGCCGAAGACACTGATCTCCTCGGTGAAGTTCTTCGTCGCTTCCTTAAACCATGCGATGGTGCGCTGTATCTGGTCGAGAGCCTCCGGGATACCGGCGAGGATCTGTGCGCGATGCTCTTCGGTGAGCGGCGCGCTGACGCCACCAGGCACGATCCAGGCCGGGTGGATCCGCTTTCCGCCCAGCAGCTCAATGATCTGCTGGCCGAACTTGCGCAGCTTAATCCCATCCACGGCTACCTGAGGATGGGTTCCCGCCAATGCGAGAATCGATCGTGTGGCCGGGTCCGCGTCCATGCCGAGCAGCAGGTCGGGCGAGGAGAGGTGGAAGAAGCTGAGCGCATGAGACTGTACAATCTGTGCCAGGTTCATGATCATGCGAAGCTTCGCCCCGGTTTCAGGAACCGATACTGCCAGCAGCTCGTCGCACGCCTTCGCGGAGGCTACCAGGTGGCTCACAGGGCAGATTCCGCAGATACGTGCCATAAGCGAGGGCATCTCATAGAACGGGCGGCCCTCGGTGAACTTCTCAAAACCGCGGAACTGCGTGATGTGGAGCCGCGCCTCCTGCACTTCTTCCTGGTCGTCCATCATGATCGTGATCTTGGCATGACCCTCGATCCGTGTCACGGGCGATATCGTAATAGTCTTACTCATGGGTTCTCCTTGGGGAACGCGAGGCGCTTCAGGCTCCGAATCGCGTCTTATCGCGAAGGTCCGGGATACGCCCGTCCAGGAGCTCGCTCACCACGTAGTATATCGTATCCGCCGATGGCGGGCATCCGGGCACAAAGACGTCTACCGGAACCACCGCATGAACAGGTGTAACCACTTCGAGCAGCTTCGGAATCACGCTGCACGGCCGAACCGCGTGGACGGTGACGTTTTCGACGTAGGCACGGTCCATGACCGCCTTCGCGCCGAATGGATTGCGCATGCCCGGCACGTTGGCTGTAACCGCGCAGTCTCCCAGCGAGACCAGTATGCGAGTCCGGGAGCGGACGAGCTTGATCTTGTGAAGATCGTCCTCATTTGCGACTGCTCCCTCCACCAGACAGACATCCACGTTGTCGGGATACTCTTTGAAGTCCACCAGCGGACTGTAGACCAGGTCCATCTTCGCCGCCAAATCGACGATCCGCTCGTCGATGTCCAGGAACGACATGTGGCAGCCGGAACAGCCGTCGAGCCAGATTGTTGCTACGCGTGCCTTACTCATCGCTTCACCTCTCGCATGGTCGCCAGGTAGGGCAGGAACTGCCGGCGCTTGCGCATCTCGGCAACCGATCGGCCCTTTTCAGAGAGCGCGCCCGTCGGGCAGACGTGTACGCACTTGCTGCAGCTCGTGCAGGTTTGGGACTCGCCCCAGGGCTCGCCGAGGTCGGCGATAATGCGAGCGTCGACGCCGCGTCCCTGGATGTCCCACGTGTGTGCGCCTTCAATCTCGTCGCAGACTCGCACGCACCGAGTACAAAGGATGCAGCGGTTCGGGTCGAACACGAAGCGAGGGTGAGATGCATCGACTTTCAGTTTCGGTGAGAGATAGGGAAGGTGAATGAACTCCACATCGCAGGCGAGTGCCATATCCTGAAGCTCGCAGTGGCCGTTGGAGACACAGACTGAGCAGATGTGGTTCCGCTCAGCAAACAGCATCTCGAGCAGGGTCTTGCGGTACTTGTTGATCTTCTCGGAGTGGGTGACGACCGCCATGCCTTCGGTGACCATGGTGACGCATGCCGGGAGGAGGCGCGGCACACCGACCACCTCGACGACGCAGAGTCGGCACGCGCCGACGTCGCTAAGGCCCGGGAGGTGACAGAGGGCCGGGATTTCGATCCCATTCTCCTCTGCCACGTCCATGACGGTCTCATTGTCTCGAGCGCTGAGCTCGTTACCGTTAATGGTCATGGTAATGACCTTGACGGGCGCAGTAATTTCAGGCATTCTGTGCGACTCCTTCCGTGGCTTGGAACTTGCAGACGCCCGCCGGGCATCGGCCCTCAAGGTGGGCCATGTACTCATCTCGGAAGTAGCGCAGCGTGGAGATGACCGGGTTAGGCGCGGATTGGCCGAGGCCGCAGAGGCTCGTATCGCGCACCATCTCGCAGAGCTCTTCAAGCAGCGCGATATCGGCGACAGTCGCCTGACCCTTTGTAATCTTGTCCAACAGTCCGTGCATCTCGGCGGTTCCAACGCGGCAGGGGGTACACTTCCCGCACGATTCGGTCCGGCAGAACTCCATGAAGAACTTTGCCACGTCGACCATGCAGGAGGTCTCGTCGATAATGATCATACCGCCGGAACCCATGATCGAACCTACTTCGCGAAGCGACTCGTAGTCGACCTTCATATCGAGGAACTGCGGCGGAATGCAGCCACCGGACGGGCCGCCGGTCTGGATGGCCTTGAGCTTCTTGCCGTTAGGAATTCCGCCGCCGATCTCAAAGACGATCTCCCGGAGCGTAATGCCCATTGGGACTTCGATAAGGCCGGTGTTCGTGATAGCGCCGGTGAGACAGAAGACCTTGGTCCCCTTGGACTTCTCGGTGCCGATCGCCGCGTACCACTCCGCGCCATTCCGAATGATCGGGCTGATGTTTGCGAAGGTCTCGACGTTGTTGATGAGGGTCGGGCAGGAGTTGAGACCGGACATCGCGGGGTAGGGCGGCCGGGGCCGCGGCATTCCGCGATTGCCCTCGATCGAGGTGATCAGCGCAGTCTCTTCGCCGCAGACAAACGCGCCCGCGCCCAGCCGGATCTCCAGGCTGAACGAGAACGGGGTGCCAGCGATGTTCGCTCCGAGCAGGCCATTGCGCTCGGCGCGGCTGATCGCAGTCTTCAAGCGCTTCACCGCGAGAGGGTACTCGGCGCGCACATAGAGGAATCCGCGATCTGCGCCGACTGCGTAGCCGGCAATCGCCATGCCTTCGATGATCCGGTGCGGGTCGCCCTCCATGATCGAGCGATCCATAAAAGCGCCCGGGTCTCCCTCGTCTCCGTTACAGATGACGTACTTCTGCGGGCCTGCGGCCTTGGCCACTGTTGACCACTTGAGGCCCGTAGGGTAGCCCGCGCCGCCGCGTCCACGAAGTCCTGCGCGGGTGATGGTGTCGAGCACGCCCGCCGGTGTCATTTCAGACAGGACTTTCAGGAGGCTCTGGTATCCGCCGATGGCGAGGTAGGGCTCGATTCGATCCGGATCGATGGATCCGGCATTCTCGAGCGCGATTTTCTCCTGCCGGACAAAGAAGGGAGCCTTTGTGTCGGTGTGGAGGCGTTCGACGTTCTCCGTCGTAACGCTCGCAACGATCTCGCCGGCATCCTCGGGCACTGCCTCTTTGTAGAGGCGGTCACCCGGCTCAATCGTCACCAGGGGGCCGAGCGCGCAGAGTCCGCGGCACCCAACGCCGATAACCGCTATATCCTTGTCGAGGCCCATCTCTTTGACGCTTCCGGATATAGCGTTCTTAACTTCCAGGGCTCGCGCGGCCATGCATCCAGTTCCCTGGCAGACTCGAATGTGGTTCTTACAGGAGTGCTGCGCGACTCGCTCTTTTTCAGCGAGTACTTCCAGTTCTTCACTCAGCATGTGCGGTCGTCCTTTGCATGCGCTCTCTCAGCGCGATCGGAGTCACCTTTGCTGCGACGTCGCCATCGACTACGCAGACCGGCGCAAGGCCACACGATCCTACGCAGCGAGCGGTCATAAGCGAGAGCTCGCCGTCCTCTGTTGTCTCGCCAGGCTTAATTCCGTATTCCGCGCCAATCTGGTCGATCAGGGCGCCTGCGCCCTTGATATAACAGGAGGTGCCCATGCAGACGATGCAGGTGTGTTTTCCTTGCGGCTTAAGGGAGAAAAAGTGGTAGAAAGTGGCGACCCCGTAGACTTTGCTTATCGGAACTTTGAGGCTCGCTGCTGCATATCGCATCGAGGCGTCATCGAGGAACCCGAAGGCTTCCTGAATGGAGTGCAGAGTTTCGATGAGACCCTGGGGCTTGTAACCGTGCCTTCTCATCGAAGCCTCCACGATTCGCCATCGCTTGTCGTCCGACGGCGGCGCGGGCTTTAGAAGTAGTTCTCGCATGACCTCACCTCTGCCTGCCAGTTTCGTCTTTCGAATCGAGCGCGCCCTCCGGCGGGTCACCGCGGCGCGTGGCTCGAAGCAGGCTTTTTTCTATAATCTCGCGCACGTGGGCGCGGCAAGCACACATGGTCATTCGGGAGCTCCGGGTGGCGCGTCGACCGGTTGAGGAGTTACCGGGCCGTGCGCTCGAAACGGAGGCGATTCCGGGCCTTGAAAGGCCATGATTAGCTTAGTTAATCCGGGCCTTAATAACATCCCCTATTCGGCGGATTCTGTTTTTGCGGGCCCTGCGCGAGCCAATCACACCGTGAAAAGAGGCCGCGTGGCAGGAATGGGGGCGTCGCGAAGAGAAGTGGCGGATCACCAGGGAGGGCCGCGGCGATGGAGCGATGTAGGGTTGAGATTGGAGGAGCGGTTCAGGGAGTCGGATTCCGCCCCTTTGTCTACCGAATCGCCCGTGACCAGCGCCTTACCGGCTGGGTTGAGAACAATGCCTGCGGAGTCACTCTGGAGGTCGAAGGCGAGCGTAGCGACCTCGATGAGTTCCTGCTTCGCCTTGAGTCGGAGCGGCCAGCTCCCGCACTGGTTACGAACCTCCAGGTCGCCCGCGTTGAGGCGGTGGGCTCCAAGGAATTCCTGATCCGCGAGTCGGAGAGCGGCGGCCCGCGCAGGGCGCTGGTGCTGCCGGACCTCGCCCTCTGCACGGAGTGCGCCCGCGAGATACGGGACCCCGCGAACCGGCGGTACCGATATCCGTTTACGAACTGCACTCACTGCGGTCCCCGTTTCTCGATTATCTCGGCGCTGCCATACGACCGGCCCAACACCACGATGGCCGGCTTCCAGATGTGCCGCGAGTGCCGGAGCGAGTACGACGACCCGGGGGATCGGCGCTTCCATGCGCAGCCCAACGCGTGCCCTGCCTGCGGGCCGTCGCTCGCGCTGCTCAATGCCAGGGGAGCCCTGATTGCGCAGGACGCGGGGGCGCTGGCTGCCGCAGCGCGGGCCCTGGGGGAGGGACAGATCCTTGCGGTGAAGGGCGTTGGCGGCTTCCACCTGATGGCGGACGCCCGGAGTGAGAGTGTTGTGGGCGAGCTTCGGGCGCGCAAGCGGCGCGAGGAGAAGCCCTTCGCCGTCATGCTCCCTGGCGCGGAAGCCGTGGCGCGCTGCGCATTCTGCTCACCGGAGGAGTTGGCGCTGCTCGAATCGCCGGAAGCGCCCATCGTTCTGCTTCGAAAGCGCGAACTCGCCAGCGTAGCGCCGGGAGTGGCCCCGGGCAATCCACGCCTCGGCGTGATGCTCCCAAACACGCCGCTGCAGCACCTCCTTGCGCTGGAAACTGACTTTCCCCTGATCGCAACCAGTGGCAACCTCTCAGACGAGCCGATCTGCATCGACAACGACGAGGCTCTCTCCCGCCTCCACGGCATTGCCGATCTCTTCCTGGTCCACGACCGGCCCATCCTCCGGCCGGTCGACGATTCGGTGGCGCGGGTGGAGCTCGGGCGCACGATGCTGTTGAGGCGAGCACGCGGCTATGCCCCGCTGCCGCTTCGGGTAGGCGATCCGTCGGTCGGTAAAGCCGTGCTCGCCGTTGGCGCGCACCTGAAGAGCGCGATTGCCCTCGCCACCGGTCAGGATGTCTTTGTCAGCCAGCACATCGGCGACCTGGAGACCAACGAGGCTTACCGGAGCTTTGAGCGGATCGCCCGGGACCTGCCGCGCTTCTACGATGCTGCGCCCGCGCTGGTTGTTGCCGACCTCCATCCCGGCTATCGCTCCACGCGATTTGCAGAGAGCCTGGGGATTCCCGTCGTGCCGCTGCAGCACCATCGCGCCCATGTCCTCGCCTGCATGGCCGAGAACCAGTTGGACGGGTCCGTCCTGGGAGTGGCATGGGACGGCACGGGAGCGGGCGAAGATGGTACGATATGGGGCGGTGAGTGCTTCCGCTCGCGCGGAAACGGGCCCCTCGAGCGGGTGGCGCACCTTCGGCCGTTTGCGCTGCCGGGCGGTGAGACCGCCGTGCGCGAGCCGCGCAGGTCCGCCATCGGGCTTCTGCGCGAGGAGTTCGGGCCGGATTGGCTCGAGATGGAAGGGCTCGCGTCGATAGCCGCCTTCACTCCCTCGGAGCGCCAGGTGTTGGAACGCGCGATGGCGCGCGGTATCAATGCGCCGCGGACCAGCAGTATCGGCAGACTGTTTGACGGAGTCGCAGCGCTGCTGGGCGCGCGGCAGGTGCACCGCTACGAGGGACAGGCGGCGATGGAGCTCGAGGCTCTCTCCGAGGGCTTCGAGGCGAGTGGATCGTATCCGATGCCGCTCGTTGAGCGGCCGGACGGCCCCGCGTGGCTCGACTGGGGGCCCATGATGCGGGCGATTCTGGGCGACCTCGAGGCGAATGCGCCCGCCGGCGTCATTGGCGCGCGATTCCACGGCGCGCTCATCGACGGGATTGTGGCGACGGCGCACTGGGCGGGAGTTGAGCCTGTTGCACTCGCCGGTGGTTGCTTCTTAAACGGGGTGCTGCTGCGCGGAGCGGTGGCGGAGCTGAGGGCTGCGGGGTTCACTCCCTACTGGCACTCGCAGGTTCCGCCAGGGGACGGTTCGATCTGCTTGGGGCAGGCGGTATATGGTCAGGCGATCCTCGCGGCAGGCGAGGCACGGCTTAGCGATAGACAGGAGTAGTGAAATGTGTCTGGCGATTCCCGGCAAGATCCTTGAGATAGACGACAAGAGTGGAATGGAGCGGTGCGGGCGCGTCGATTTCGGCGGCGTGGTGCGGCAGGTCAACCTCGCGATGGTGCCTGAGGCGGAGGTGGGTCATTACGTTGTGGTGCACGTTGGCCTTGCGATCAGTGTGGTTGACGAGGAGGAGGCCCAGCAGGTGTTCGGGTACCTCCGGGAGATGGGCGAGCTCGACGAGCTTGCGGAGCCCGCGAAATGAAGTATATGCAGGAGTATCGAGACCCCGCGCTGGCACGGGAGTATGCCGAGACCCTGGCGCGGATCACCACGCGACCCTGGACCCTGATGGAGGTGTGCGGCGGCCAGACCCATGCCATCGTGAAGTACGGTCTGAATGAGATGCTGCCGCAGGCAATTGAGCTGGTTCATGGCCCCGGCTGCCCGGTCTGTGTGACGCCTGTCGAACAGATTGATCGCGCATGCGCCATCGCGGCGCGGCCCGAGGTGATCTTCTGCTCGTTTGGCGATATGCTTCGCGTTCCCGGAACGACCACCGACCTGCTGCGCGTGAAGGCCGCCGGAGGCGACGTTCGGGTTGTCTACTCGCCCCTCGATGCCGTAAAACTGGCGCAGGCGAATCCCGAGCGCGAGGTGGTCTTCGTCGCCGTCGGCTTTGAGACCACAGCCCCGGCAAATGCCATGGCGGTCTACCAGGCCTCCGCACTGGGGGTTCGCAATTTCTCCGTTCTGATATCGCATGTTCTGGTGCCGCCGGCTATGGAGGCGATTCTCGGCTCTCCCCGCTGCCGGGTGAATGGCTTTCTCGCCGCTGGCCACGTCTGCGTGATTATGGGGCTGGAGGAGTACTACCCGATCTCGGCACGTTACCACGTGCCCATCGTCGCGACCGGATTTGAGCCGCTTGACCTGCTTCAAGGCATCCTTATGTGCGTGAAGCAGCTCGAGGAGGGGCGGGCTGAGGTCGAAAACCAGTACAGCCGGGCGGTGCGAGATGAGGGGAACGTGCCAGCACAGGAGCTGATGAAGCGGGTATTCGAGGTGACGCCGCGGAAGTGGCGCGGCATCGGGGAGATACCCGCGAGCGGTCTCGGATTGCGGCCGGAGTACCGGGAGCTGGATGCCGAGCTCCGTTTCGGTGTGAGTGACGTCCGAGCGGAGGAGGATCCCGAGTGCCACAGTGGGCTCGTACTCCAGGGGCTGGAGAAGCCGATGGAGTGCCCGATGTTCGGAACGCGCTGCACTCCCGACAATCCACTCGGCGCAACCATGGTATCTGGCGAAGGGGCCTGTGCGGCCTACTATCGCTACCGCAGGCACGCTACGGAGGCGACCGTTGGAGTCTGAAATCGAGATGACCCTCGCCTGCCCTGCCCCGCTCGCAGACAATTCGCGGATACTAATGGCCCACGGAGCGGGCGGGCGACAGATGCAGCGCCTGATCGAGGATCTCTTCGGAACCGCGTTCCGGAACCCGATCCTGGATGCCCGGCACGACAGCGCCCTGCTGAGCCTCGCTGCCGGGCAGAACAGGCTCGCGTTCAGCACGGACTCCTATGTAGTGCAGCCGCTCTTCTTTGCGGGAAGCGACATTGGCGCCCTGGCGGTGAATGGAACGGTCAACGACCTCGCAATGGGCGGCGCGCGGCCTCTCTGGCTCAGCGCGGGCTTCATTCTCGAGGAGGGGCTGTCGATGGCCACCCTCCGGCGGGTTGTCGACTCCATGCGGGCAGCGGCTGACCTGGCGGGCGTCCAGATTGTGACGGGTGACACGAAGGTGGTGGAGCGCGGCAAGGGCGACCAGATCTTCATCAACACCGCCGGCATCGGCGTCGTGCAACATGGCGCGCCTCTCGGCCCCCGTCAGGTGGAAGAGGGCGATTCGGTGCTGGTCTCCGGCGATCTTGGGCGACACGGCATGGCCATTATGATGGCCCGTGAGGGGCTGGGCTTTGAGAGCGCAATCGAGAGCGACTGTGCGCCTGTTGCCGCTCCGGCCCTGGCGCTGCTGGAGGCCGGGATCGCCGTACACTGCATGCGGGACCTCACTCGTGGGGGTCTGGCGAGCGCCCTGGTGGAGGTATCCGAGGGCTCCGGTCTCTCGGTAGAGATCGCCGAGGAGTCCATCCCGGTCGACGAGTCGGTCCAGTCGGCGTGCGAGCTGCTCGGATTCGATCCACTCTACGTGGCGAACGAAGGCCGCTTTGCCATATGGCTGCCTGCGGCGGACGTGGAGCGGGCCCTGGAGATCCTGCGGAGTTATCCAGTGAGCGCGGGCTCCAGGGCCATCGGCCGTGTCGGAGCGCCCGGGGCAGGGGATGTGCTCCTCCGCACGGCCATCGGCTCGACGCGGTTCGTGGAGATGATCAGCGGGGAGCAGCTGCCCCGAATCTGCTAGCGAGGAGCCAGTTTTGCACGAGGGGAGTATTGTGGAGAGCGCGCTGGAGATTGTTTTCCGGCATATGGAGGCCGAAAGCGCGGAGCGCGTCTCCGCGATCGGGCTCCGGGTCGGAGCGCTCGCGGGCGTGGTGCCTGAGGCGCTTCGCTTCGCCTTCGCGGCGCTCACGCCAGGTACCCCTGCGGAGGGAGCGACGCTGACCATTGAGTTTCTGCCGACGCGTATCCTCTGCGCAAAATGTGGTCATGAGGGCGAGCGCGCGGACTTTCAGTACGAGTGTGAAGCTTGCGGCTCTCTGGAGACCGAGGTTCGGCAGGGCCGCGAGCTGGATGTGATGTGTATCGACCTGTGCAGGGAGGGCGAGCGAGAAGATGCGAACTGGAACTGAGCGCTGGACGGTTGAGGTGGATGAAGCAATCCTGGGCCGAAACGCCCAGTTTGCGGCGACGAATCGCGAGCGTTTCGGGACCCTCGGGCTCCGCGTAATCAA
This sequence comes from Chthonomonadales bacterium, assembly GCA_038218705.1. Taxonomy (GTDB): domain Bacteria; phylum Armatimonadota; class Chthonomonadetes; order Chthonomonadales; family Chthonomonadaceae; genus JBBRJW01. Next base: position 10,730 of record JBBRJW010000017.1, read on the forward strand.
TATTGCATCCTCGCCGGGTTCAGGCAAGACTGCGCTGCTGGAGCGTACGCTGAATGAACTGGCCGGAGAGCTGCGTATCGGCGTGATTGTTGGCGACCTCCAGACGGATAATGACGCGAGGCGGCTTGGTGATAAGGGCGCGCCCGTGGTGCAGGTCACAACGAACGGATACTGCCACCTGGAGGCATCGATGATCGCCCAGGCCATGGCGGAGCTCGATGTTGAAAAGCTCGATCTGCTTATCATCGAGAATGTGGGCAATCTTGTCTGCCCGGCCTCCTTCGACCTGGGTGAGGCCGAGCGCGTGGTTCTCATCTCGGTAACCGAGGGCGAAGACAAGCCGCTGAAATACCCGGTAATTTTTGAGAAGGCAGATGCGGTCGTCATCACGAAGATAGACATGACGGAAGCGGCGGGCATCGACATCGATGTTCTGCGCGATAATGTACGGCGGACTGCGCCGCGCGCGAGGCTTCTCGAACTCTCATCAAGAAGCGGCGAGGGATTTGGCGGCTGGCTTTCCTTCCTGGGAAGATCAGCGAGCGCGACCTGAAATCGGCCACGGGCCGGTCCCATGCAGCAGGGGGACATAAGCATGCAAACGAGTGATCGAGCGATCCTGCGGGAGCTCGCACGGCGAGTGGCGGATATCGCCGCGATGCCGGTTCAAGAGGAGCGGAGGGCGCATTGGAAGCGCCACAACCGGCTTGAGCCCGGCAGGCCGATGATTCTCGTCTTCCCGGAGGGGGGCTGGAATGAGCTTCTCCCCTGGTCGGAAATGAAGTGCGAGGACGAGAAGGCGCGCCACATCGAGTACGAGCTGCGGCAGCGCATCTACGCGCACGAGCACTTTGCGAGCGACAATGTGGT
>JBBRJW010000018.1:0-11463 GCA_038218705.1 Chthonomonadales bacterium
AGCGGGGTCTCCGGCGCAGAGGAGCCCTGCCCTAACGGGCAGGGCTCCTGTGGTCTCAGTCGCGAGCGAGAGCCGCGACACAGATGCTCCGCGCGCACCCGCGCACCTTTGCGAACCGTGGTGGTGGGCAAAAGCTTGCGCAGACTCGCCCGGGAGTCGATCGGCCGGAGCCTGTTCTGGCGGAGCGCATCATCAATCGCTCGCGCGAACTGTTCGTCTATGTGGAGAAGCCAGACGCGCCGCCAGACAATAGTGCATCCGAACGCCTGCTTCGGCGTTCCCTGCGTATGCCGGTGGGGCGGGCATCGTCGGGTTGTGGGTAATTCCTCAGTCTTGTTTGTCTTCCCGTTCGTACGAGCCCAGGCGTTCAGCATCTGCGCTCATCTCGTGCAGTGCCGCATTGGCGCGAACCGTGGGGTCCTCCCAGCCCGCCTCTGGTGACCAGAGGAGCCGGAACGTCGTCCCTGTCGCCAGTGCCCGCAAGGGCGGCTGCAAGAAGGCGCGTATCTGCGTAATGACGGGAGCCAGTTCGGCCACTCCCTTGCGCAGGGGGGATTTGCCCAGAAACGCGCGCCATTGCTTTTGTTTGAGCGTATCGTTGGCAAACATATCCGTCAGCGCCAGCGGCAGTCCATCCGCAGGATAGGCGGTCTCGCGTCTCGTGAACGTGGCTTGGAGGGCGGCCAATAGCCGCATACCGTCGAACGCGTAGGCGCGACTCAGATACCATAGATCAAAGAAGGCTCTCATGCGCGTATTGATCAAACCCAGCGAAACCAGTTCCTGGCACTTCTCGGCGATAGCCGTCTCCTTCTGGTAGGCGCGTAAGCGTGGCGCAGGTTTGTCCAGCAGGGCCGGCAGTTCCACCACCTCGGCAGGAGGAGCCACGGCTTCGCCGAAAGCAATGTCTATCTCCAGCCGCAATTGCGCCGTTCCCAATCGAGCCGCCATTTCCAGATGCAATCCCTGGTAAATACGCCCTTCTATACGCTCTTCGAGGTGCAGGGTATCGGGCAGAAACGTGATGCCATCGTCAGTTTCGACCGATTGCGCGCAAATCGCTTCCACCATCTGCCGCATGGCGGTTGCCGAGTTGTCGCCGATGGCGAGCAAATCAATGTCGCGGGTCGCGCGATGGGGCTCTTTGTCCCATATGGTGAAGAGGGTTGCGCCGCGAAGCACGAAGCGATCCCGATAGGGGGAGCAGCTCAGCCGATACAGAAACCGCTCGTTAAGGTAGCGGATCAGAACCAGAGCCACCTCCTCGCCCGTCGCCTTCGCATGGTTGCGCAGCTTCTGCTGCAGTGAGGCGCTCGGATTGCGCTCGCCCGGCCTCTGCTTTGTTTCTTGGCTGGCGTCATCTGGTTTGTTGGCATCGGATGGACGGGAGCTCATACGATCAGGCTCTCCAGATACGGGCGCATCACATTGCCGACGCGGCAGATCCCAGCGTAATGCCACAGAGCGTCCATCGTGACCACGCGCTTGTCCCAGGCGTCGCGCAGGGCTTCAAGGGCGACATCCAGGCCGATCTTGTTGCGGTACTTGAAGCAGTCCGCCACCGTTTTGGCGGGCGTATATACGCGGACCATCACGCCGCCAACCTCATGTGTCTGAATGCCTTCGCTCAGGGCCTGGCCGGAAAGACGTACGACGCGCAGAGGAGGGTAGTCCAAAACAGGACGATGGGCACGGGGCGGCAGCGCCATCCAGACCTGCGAAGGCAGCTGCGATGTCAGGCTGTGAAACTGCAACGCCGACAGCAGACACACCACGCCATTCGGAATCCGTAACGCCACTTCGGCCAGCGTGCCATTCGCATCCAGGTCGGCTCCCGCCGGCAGGTACACGCCGCGCCCGGAGCGGGTCAGCAGGCCTTGTTCGTACAGCCGCTGCAAATGCGTGGGCGAAAAGCCAGCCGCCACCAGGTCGCGCGCGCGCACCAGCCCCCGCTCCCGTACCAGCTGCAGCACCCGGTGCGCCGTCGTTTCTTCTGCTCGGTGCCCTGCTGCCACATCCCCTCCCTTTCTGAATTCATTGTATTATGTCTGCAGTATACAAGGAAACCAGAAAGGTGTGAAGCGCAAAGTAATGGAAATCTATACAGCCACTCCTTACGCGATCCCCACACCCTCCCCGCTCGAGAGCGAACAAGCAAATGGAGACAGAAGCCCGGGCGAGGGTTCCGACGCAGACGCTCTTCGCGCCGGCAGGCACGAGTACCCGCGCACATTCGCGGACCGTGGCGGTCTTGGGCAAGAGCTTGCGGGTCGATAAGATTGGAGAGGCAACCCGGCGGGAGGCGTCCAGCAATGGGGTGACGGCACCGGCGCTGCCGGGGCTCAGGCAATAATGCCGCCTGTCTCATACGGTGATTTCGCCAGATCGCGAGGCTCTTCGTCAGGAGTTGAATTGCTCCGCTTCGTCCGGGTCGATAAGCCGGATGACGGCGCACTCATCCGCGCTGACGCCCTCCTCCCTGGCGACCTGGGGGAGCGCCTTGTAAGCGTCTTCCGCCGTGCAGTAGCCGTATACCAGCGTGGTGTAGATAAGGCCGTCGCTGCCTTCAATCATGTCTGTTTTGCAGATCTCGTAACGTCCGGCAAACATCTCTGCTCCTCCTATTCGCATTGTGGGCAACTGGGAAGATGTTCGCTCTCCGAGGCCGGGGATTCTGAGAGCCCAGGTGCCCTTTGATCGATTGCTCGTTCGATTGGCTGGGGTCGGAATCCTTCCCCTGCATGTTTGCAAACTTGCCGAACGATACGATTGGCAGACTGGCCCAGGATGCCGAAGTTCCTGCGTCATATCTGGACGTCCTTTTCTGGAATAGCTCGATCTTGCTGGCGAAACAGCGTTCGAATGCCGGCCATTGAACCCGATCTCCGGGTTTGTTCACACATGGCACAAACACGCAAGCTGCCTGGCCGTTTCCCAGTCATTATCCCTGACCACTTACCCCAGATATATTCGCTGAGCAGTTACAACGAGGACCGTGGGCCGCTTGACATCGACCATACCCACGAGTATAATGTCAATTGAATTAACGTTAATTCATGGCCTGCTGTCCGGTACTGTGCGGATTACCGTCAGCGACATAGGGAGAGCACAATGGGATACAGGGAGCGAGCATCAGGACACAAGGTGACACGCCTTGGCTGCGCGATCGTGTGGGCGGCCATAGTGTTGCCCGCCCCTTCTTGGGCGATGGGTCCCGACCAGGTGACTGTAGATATCAGTAACGTGATTCGGTCAGACATGCGAAATGCGATCGGTATCAACCTCGACTACCTGTTGGACAATGATTCCCAGTGCCCGGCCGGAAGTCCGAGGCTCGCACAGGTCCTTGCTGCCAATGGCTTGCGGTGTCTGCGATATCCTGGTGGCGAGAAGTCCGACAACTATCTTTGGACGACGCGTAGCAGGGCCGATGCGCGGCCGATTCGGCCCGAGGACCCGGTCCCTTCGCCCCTGGTTCCAAGGGCGGCAGACGCCGCCTACTGGCCCAGCATGGATAAGGAAATCGCAAACCCGGACCGTACGCTTGCCAAGCCGCCGCTCGACTTCGATTCGTTCATGGCTCTGTGCGCAGAGGCGCACGCCGAGCCCGTCATCGTGGTGGCGTACGACAGTGCCCGAGAGATCCACAAACGCGGCGAAGGCAACTCTCTGGACGACCTGGTCGCCTCGGCGGCTGCGTGGGTGAAGTACGCCAAAGCGAAGGGATATAGAGTCAGGTGGTGGGAGATCGGCAATGAGACGGACGGGAAGGTCGTGTCCCCCAGCCTTTATGTGGAGCACTTCAAACGCTTCGCCGCGGCGATGCGTGCTCAGGATCCGGACGTGAAGATCGCCGCGCAGGCCGGTCTGGAAGCAGTGTTGGCCGACGGGTGCGCCGACGGCGTCGTCGCGCACAGCTACCCGATGTATCGATGGGATCGGGGGTATGACGACTTCCTCACCTCCAAGTCGATCACCAGCGAGCTGGACAGCACGCTGAATCTCACCAGGGGACACAACAAGGGCGGACGTCCGATCCCAATCGTGATCACGGAGTTCAACGCAACCGACTGGTCGGGCAGTTGGCCCAACGTGAACGACCTTGGCCATGCGTTGGTCGTTTTCGACATGATCGGGCAGCAGGTGTCACATCCAGAGGTGGCGCTGACCACCTTGTGGAACACGCGTTTCCCCGGCCCGCATGGATACAAGGCCGCGACCGGTCCCAACCTGGTCGTGAATCCCAGGTTCGAGGATGGGCTCAAGGGCTGGAACAACGGCGGTGAGGTGGTTGACGACGGCAGCGTCCGTAAGGCCTTACGTGTAGCCGGGGGCGGGTGGATCTACCAGGACTTCCCGGTGTCACCGGGCGATCTCCGCTACTTCTCGTGCTGGGCAAAGGTGACGGACTCCACGCCATGGGCTGCCGTCGGCATCGACTTCATCGACGATCAAGAAAAACCGATCTCGCTGGCCTTCTTCAGGTCCGAGCAAATCCAGTGGGCCGATTGGCACCTGGTACATCAGAGTTTCAAGGTGCCGGACAAGGCGAGAAAGATGCGCATCTGGTTCCTTGAGAGCAAGGGCGATGCGAGCCTCCTGGTGAAGGACGTGCGGCTGGACAACAGCTACGTCGGTTCCGAACTGGACACGCTGGCGGATGACAACTCGCTGCGGCCCTCCGGTGAGGCCCTTTCCCTCTGGACGCGTCATGTCCGAGATAACCTGTTGCGCACAACCGGTACAGAAAGAGTTCGGGTCTATGCAAGCAGCGACCGCAACGGACTGACGATCTGGCTGCTGAACAAGCCGAATCAGAAGACAGAGGTGCGTTTTGACCTCCGGAACTACACTGCGCGGGGCCTGGCGAAGGCATGGCAATTCACGGGTACGCTTCCGGAGGATATTAAGCCGCATACCGTGAAGCTGCCGGACGTTCCATTCAATCAGCCGACGGTGGGCCTTACCCTACCCCCCCTATCCATCACGGTTCTAAGTCTGGCGCAGCACTGAGCAACGCGCTAGGAGCCGGCGTGAGCCGGCGTATGTGCGTACGCACAACCTGTGGTGGACGATGTCGGAACCGTATCGACCCGGCCTGGCCAGTTTTGTGCTGCCTGGCTTGAGTGCCAAATGGGGGGGGTTGGGAGCCCCTACGAAGATAAGTGAAATATGGCCAGCAAAGGTGCGGCTTCGCTTCAAGGCGCTTCGCGGGGGCTGCTGCTGGACGCCTCTTGCGGCCGATAGTGTCGGGGATGGGTCCAGCATAGCGCTCATTCACGGACAAGGGAACGCCGCCTGCGCCCAAGTCCCGATGGCGCATGCTCTGACATCGGCTGTCGCGCGGAGCGCAGATTACGTGTCCCGTGCGTATCGAGATGGTACGGCAGAGGTAGCTATGAGACCTGCAGACAGATGGCGCTGCGGCTTTGTCACGGCGTCGCTGGATCAAACCTTCGGAGGGCTGTCCCCAGAGGCATCGGCGCTACCAGGCCCTCGCGTCATCGGCGCGGCGCATACGGCATGGTGTGGGCAATCGCGGTGACGCTCCGTGCCGCTCGAATCGATGCCACAGGGCCACGGCTCGCAGACGGTGGTCCGAAGCGACTCAGCGGAGGTGACCTATCACGTTGTTTGGCCGAGAAGCAGATGCACCGGCACTACGATTTCGGCTGGTGCGTCCCGAGCCGCTATCTCGTCCGCCAAGCGGGCGACAGCAATACGGCCGACCTCGCTCCACGGAGCGCGGACCGTGGTTAGCGGCTGTCTCCCATGAATCGGGAAGCCATCGAAGCCCGTGACAGCCACATCGTGGGGAATTCGCAGACCCCGGCACCGGCAATATGCGGCGATCTCAAAGGCCAGTCCGTCCGACCACGCGGCTATCGCGCTCGGCCGCCGATCGGCGGGTTCCCCTAGCCAGTTGCCAAGCGGAGTCTGCGAGAAGTCATCTCCTGGCGCTGCGCTGCACTCCATGACCTCAACGCCGAGCTGTGCCGCCACCTTGAGGGACGCTTGCCGGCGACGCGCCGCCGACTCGATCATTCGCCGGGGACCCACGTAGACGATGCGGCGGTGCCCCCGCTCCGACAGATGTGCAATGACCTGCCGCATGCCGTCCGCGTCGTCTACCACCACAGACGGGATTGAGGGTATTGCGTCGGCGACGGCCACGATGGGGAGGTGCGCCGCGGCCACGCGAGCAACAAGAGCATCCGAAGCCTCTGCCTGCACGATGAGCCCGTCGATCCGGCCATCAAGAAGCTTGGCAAAGATGTCGTCGACCGACTGCCCGCGGAAGGTCCCGTGCAGCAGCAGATCTTTCTGGGACGCATCACAGCCCTCCTGCAAGCCGCCTATGAGTTCCGCCAGGAAGAGGTTGACCGCGCTGAGGAAGCCGAGGCCCGAGTAGAGCCCGATAACGTTGGTGTTGCGCCCGCGCAATGCCCGAGCTACCGCGTTAGGTAGGTAGCCCATGCTGCGGGCGATCTCCGCAACCCGTTCCTGGGTCGCAGACGAGATGCGGCGTTCGGCAGCCCTGCCGTTGATCACCGCCGAGACGGTCATCATGCTGACGCCGGCCTCCTGCGCCACCTCCCTGAGCGTCACTTCGCGTTTGCCCGTCGCACTGCCTCCCACTGCAGCTATGCTATAACGTTACCACGCATCATTTTACACTGGCCCGACACGGCTGTCAACCAATCGTCGTAGTGTGGACAAGAGAGGGGGGCCGGACATATTAGCTGAGCAGCGACAATCCTGATCGCTGAGCAGGAACAGCCTACCCGATCCTGGACCGGGAGGTTTCTGCGCTCATAGTCTCCCCTCCCCTAACCGCGCGCTCGCTCCCTCTGGGCGCGATGAAATCCCTGCACCGGGAACATAGGTGAGAAGCGCCTGCCTGGTACACTCCCTGCTCCAAGGCTCGGGCCAGCACGCGCCCGGCTCGACCCAGCAGCCGAAGCCGGGGCCATTGGCAAGCGATTTCAGTCACCCCTCCCTTAGCGAACGAGCAGATCGAAGCTTGCGTGCGCCTTCGCGTGCCTCCCGCGCGAAGCGAGTGAGCGGTCAGGGAAGAGGAGAGTCCACGCGCCCTGCGAGTCGCTCTGCTGGGCCGGGAAGGGCCGACGGTAAGCGGAGAATCCATGCGCGCTCGTCAGGCTGGCGCGGAGCTAGTCGCGGGCGAGGGCCGCGACGCAGACGCTCTTCGCACCGGCCGCCATGAGCACCCGCGCACACTCGCGGACCGTGGCGGTCGTGGTTACCACGTCGTCGATCAGCAGCACATTGTGCCGCTCAATGACCGCTCGCCGATTCACCGCGAATGCGCCGGCAACGTTGGAGGCTCGCTCGCCTGCGTGAAGCATCGTCTGCGATTCGCCCCGATGCAGGCGCTTCAGCGCGTCCGGGCAGAGCCGTTCACCCCGGATCTCCGCCACGGCCGCCGCCAGAAGCTCTGCCTGGTTATAGCCCCGCTGTCGCTGCTTGGCCGGATGGAGGGGAGTCGGCGCCACCACGTCGAAATGGGGAGGCTCCCCGTCGAAGGTTGGAAGGGAGCTGGCAAGCGCCCGCCCGAGCGGCAGACGAAGCGCCGTTCGCCCGTCGTACTTGAAGCGGTGAATCGCCCGGCGCAGTCCGCCGCTATACTCGCCGACCGCGCTGATCCAGAGGTAGGGCGGCTCGTTACCGCGAGCGCAGGCCCGGCAGAGCCGCTCCCCGGGCGCAAGACGGTCATGGCACCTCTCGCAGCAGAGAGGAGTGATCCGCGGGAACGCGGCGAGGCAGGACTCGCAGAGACATCCCCCATCCATAATCGCACCGCAGACGAGGCACTTCGGGGGATAGAGCAGATCGAGAAGCCCACCTATGAGCGTGGTCACTGGCGCGGGCTGCGCCGGGCTCACGGTCGCTGCCGGCGGGGCAAAAGATCGACTGCCGCGACCACCAGCCCGCCTGCAAGGCCGAGGACGGCCCCACCAAGAACGTAACCCGCGAGGCCGGTCGCGTGCGCCTCCATGGCAGCCTTCCCTCCGCAGACGCCGCTCGGAAGCGGCCCAATCAACGGACCCACCCAGAAGGGGATACTGGACTTTTCTTCCATCGCTGCACCTCCGGCTCTCCACGCAAAACCGATGCGATCGACGCTAACTCGTTCGCCGTCGGCCAGGCAATTCCTCCAACCGGAGCTGCACGGATCTGCCTCGTGCCGGTTACACTTCGCCGCTCTCCACGCACCCGGGTTCAGCCCCATTTGCGCTGCGGTGGCAATCGGGCTTTCGGCGCGTATGCTATAATCGAACCAATACAAGCCTATTCCGCGTGATGGTGGTCCGGGTCAAACGCCCCTGGCCTACACGCAGTGCGATTTCACGCGATTTCTCTTCCCGTGGAAGTAGTCCTTGATTGCTGAGAGCGAGAGATCAGAACACTCTCGCCCCGTCTAACAGAGCAGAAAGGAGAGCGGCAGAAAGTTGGACGGCGCGACGTGCAGATGAGAATCTGCGCCTCGGCCAGGAGCGCTTCGCAGCGCGACGATGGACCCGCGTGCCCGACACGCCAACCCATCGGCCTACGCGGAGAAGCGCGCCTCCCCGGTTATACAGGGGTCTCCTGCCCAATCAGTTATGAGTTCATCGCTCGACCGCGTTCGCACGGTGTTGAGTCGCCTGTTTCGTGCACCCTCGATGGTGCTCGCTCCCCGGGCCCGAGTGAAAGTCGAAAACCTCGCTGTCGAGCTCTGGGTCTCGCAGCGCAAGCTTCCGCTGGCGCTTCGCGCCGACGCAATCGTTGTGCCCGTCGCCCCGGACCTGAAGATGGTGTTCGGCATCGCCAAGATGGTTCGCGACTACGGAGCGGACGCCGTGCAGTATGAAGCAAATCGGGTGGCCCCGCTGGAGCCCGGCGATTCTTTCGTTGGCACCGGCTCCAAGTACCGGTACGCGCATACGGCGCTCGCCGTGGTTTTTGACCACCAGAAGCGCACCAGCTCCGAGCTGATTGCGCGGGCCATCAGCAGCGCCCTTGGCAAGCTGGGCCGCGCCGGCGCGCGCTCTGTGATCTTCCCGGATATGACCGAGAACCTGCTCTCGCAGCCGAACTGGATTACCGACGAACAGCGCCGCGAGACCGCGGCTATCTCGGCCCGCCTGATGCTGGACGCCGCGCTGCTGGCGGGCTCCGACATGCGGGCGATCAAGATCTGGGTGTGGGATAACCGGAGCGCCGATGCGTTCGTTCAGGAGATGAAGAAGCTGCAGGAGCGCCGTCGCGCCATGGCGGCCAGCAGCTCCGTTTAGACGAAAGTGTTCGTCTGCTTGTTTCGATCTCAGCGCGGGTGGCTGGATCGGTTGCGGTTCGGGGGAGGCAGGGGCGATGGAGATTAGAGCAGCGATGACTCCGGCAATGGCCGGTGAAGTGAGCGGAACGGTCTGCGTGGTGATCGACGTGCTGCGCGCGACCACCGTCATCGCTACCCTTTTCGAGCGCGGCTGCCCCCGCGTCTACGTGGCGGCCAGCCACGAGCGGGCGCGCGAGTTTGCTCGCGGAAACGGCTACACGCTCTGCGGGGAGACCGGCGGCTACAAAGTTGCCGACTTCGACTATGGCAACTCGCCGGTGGAGTTCAGCACGCTCGATTTTGCGAATCGTCCGGTGGTGCTCTCAACGACCAACGGCACCCGCGCCACAGTAGCGGTAGCGGGCGCCCGCCGGGTCTTCCTGGGGGCAGCCATCAACCGGATGGCCGTGGCGAAGGCAGCCTGGGCTGAGGCGCGCGCCGCACGGTGCAACATCGTTGTGGTCTGTTCCGGGACGAATGAGCAGTTCACGCTGGAGGATGCGACCGCTGCCGGTCTCTATGTGGAGGCGATCACCGCCCAGGCAGGTCCGTGGGAGATGCCGCATCAGGCCGATTCGGCCATCGCCTGTCGGCGGCTCTGGCAGAGCGAGCCGAACCTGCTGCGGGGCTGGATGGAGGGCATCCACGCGCAGACCCTGGCCGACCGGGGCTTTGGCGAGGATCTCGGCTACTGCGCCGCTATCGACCAGCTCACCCATGTCCCCACGCTCGTCACCGAAGCGGAAGTGGGCATCTGCGCTGCCCCCGTTCTCCTCATTCGGTAAGCCCTACGTCGCGCGCCCCGCACGGACTATTTGCGGCTACGCGAAGAGCGCATCCATCGGCGAGCGAGCCGATTTGTACTGCTCGTTGTAGAGGTTCTGGTAGACGCCAGGCCGCGCAACGAGCTCGGCGTGCGTCCCCACATCCACGATGCAGCCACCGTCCATTACCACGATCTTGTCCGCGTTCATGATGGTTGAGAGGCGGTGAGCAATCACCAGGCACGTTCTCCCCTTCATCAGCCGCTCCAGCGCCGCCTGCACATTCGCCTCCGTCTTTGAGTCGAGGGCGGACGTGGCATCGTCGAGGATAAGGATCTTCGGATTGGTAAGCGTGGCGCGCGCAATGGACATGCGCTGCTTCTGCCCCACCGAGAGCTTGATGCCGTCCTCCCCGATCTTGGTGTCGTAGCCGTAGGGCAGGTTCATGATGAAATCATGCATATCGGCATTCTTCGCGGCCTGCACCAGCTGGTAGTCCGTGGCGTCGTGAAATCCGTATTTGATGTTCTCCTTCAGTGACACGGAGAAGAGCAGGCTCTCCTGGCTGACGATGCCGATCTGCCGCCGGATCGACTCGAGGCGGACCTGCCGCAGGTCGATGCCGTCGATCAGAATGCGGCCGGCGTTCACATCGTAGAAGCGCGCCACCAGGTTCACCAGGGTGGTCTTGCCAGCTCCCGACGGGCCGACAATCGCGACGATCTCGCCGGGAGCGACCTTCACGCTGATGTCGTGCAGCACCGGGTGGTCGGAGTCGTAGCCAAACCGTGCCTTCTGGAACTCGACCTCTCCCCGCATGGTTCGGATGGATACGGCATTGGACGCATCCACGATCTCGGGCCGCGTATCGAGCGTCTCGAACACGCGCTCCATCGCTGCGCCGGTCCACTGCACCGTCACATTGAAGTCGACGATGCGGACTGCCGGATCGTAGAGCGCGGCCACCCAGCCGTTCACGGCCAGGAGCTCGCCTACCCCCATCTGCCGCCCGAGGACCAGCTTGCCCCCGTACCAGAGCACCAGCCCGGTGCCGAGAGCGCGAATCACCTGAGCAAATGCGCCGAGGGTTCTGTTCAGCTTCATCTGCTTCATGCCGATGTTGAAGTTGTTCCGAACGGTCGCCATGAAGCTTTCGGTCTCGTGCTCCTCGCGCACAAAGGCCTTCACCACGTTAATGCCTGTAAGCTTCTCCTGGAGCACACCGAGCATGGCATCCCAATGCTCGCGAAGCTCTATGCTGAGCGGGCGGATTTTGCGGATAAAGAGCTTGTAGTTGAGAACATAGAGCGGCACTACGGCGAGCGCGATCATCGCGAGGCGAGGCGCATGGAGAAAGAGCAC
>JBBRJW010000019.1:0-11258 GCA_038218705.1 Chthonomonadales bacterium
GCCCGAGCGATTTCCTCCCGCAGACAAGGATTTGCGTCCATGCCTCACCAACCCGTAGCGAATCGAGGGCGTTTCGCCGCAAAGTCTTTTCCCGCGCGCATTCGCCGCCCGTTTCAGGTTGTCCCGTCCGCTCGCGAACAGCCAGATGATACGGAGGGCATCGATCTCATGCTCTGTCATCCCGAATGCCTGCATGAGATATTCGCCTCCCAGGCTTCCGCGACCCCGGACAATATCGCAGTGGAGGATGGTGAGCGACGCCTCACGTACGCCGAAGCCGACCGGCTTTCCAATCGACTTGCGCGGTACCTGCGCGCCCAGGATATTGGTCAGGGCGACTTCGTTGCACTTCTGCTTGATCGCTCTGCCGAAGTCTACATTGGCCTGCTCGCAATCCTGAAGGCAGGCGCGGCCTATGTTCCGCTCGACCCGGAGTACCCGACCGCGCGCATTATCGGAGTGCTCGAGGATTGCGAGGCGTCCGCACTACTTACGTGCTCAGCAGCCCTGGATCGCCACGGCAAAGTCCCCGGCCGCGTGATCGCCATCGACCAGATTGATGAGGCCCTTTCGCTCACTGCTGAGACGCCTCTTCGCGTCTCAGACAGAGACGCAGGCTGGCGCGATCCCTGTTACGTTATCTACACGTCTGGATCGACGGGCCGGCCCAAGGGCGTGGTAATTGAGCATAGAAGCGCCTGCAATTACGTTCGCTCCTCGCTCAGGGTATACAAAACCCACGAGCGGGACCGGGTCTACCAGGGCTTCTCCATCGCCTTCGATTTCGCCGTGGAAGAGATATGGATGGCCTTCGGAGTCGGGGCCGCCCTCGTCGTTGGGACCCTCGAGGCGCTTCGCTCGGGCCCTGCCCTCTCCGGTATCCTTACGGACCTCCGTATCACCGCCCTCTCCTGCGTACCCACCCTCCTCTCGACTATGGAGGAAGATATTCCCTGTCTCCGCCTCCTGAATGTTGGCGGCGAAGCCTGCCCACAGGACCTGGTCAAGCGCTGGTGGACTCCCTCGCGGCGGGTTCTGAATACCTACGGCCCGACGGAGGCCACGGTAACCGCCACCTGCAGCGAGCTGCTGCCGGACCGGCCGATCACCATAGGCGTGCCCCTCCCGAACTATGGCGCCTGGATCCTCGACGAAGACATGCGGGAAGCGCAGCGAGGGGAAGAGGGCCAGCTCTACCTCTCCGGCCCCGGGCTCGCCCGCGGGTACCTGAATCGCCCGGACCTGACCGCCGAGCGCTTCGTGCCCAACCCGTTTCCGGCGGGAGCGGCCCACGCGCAGCTCTACAAGACTGGCGACCTCGCCTCCTGGTCTTCTGACGGAGAGATCCTCTTCCACGGCCGGATCGACGGGCAGGTGAAGTTCCGGGGATTCCGTATTGAGCTCTCCGAGATCGAGAACGTTCTGCTTGAGCAGGAGGGAATTGCTGGTGCGGTCGTGGCTCTTCGAGAGAGAGCACCCGGTGTTCAGGCCCTCGCTGGCTACATTGTGCCGGCCATCGGGACCCAGCTGGACCTGACCGACATCAAGGCGCGCCTGCGCGCCCGGTTGCCGCACTACATGGTGCCGACCACGCTCGATGAGATCACGTCGATCCCGGTGCTCACCAGTGGCAAGACCGATCGCAAGAGCCTGCCAGAGCCCGGCGCCTATCGGGCTGCCCGCCACAAAGAGGAGATGACTCCCACCGAGGCAGCTCTTATCGCCTGCTGGGAGCGCGTCTTCAAGCACGATGGGATCTCCCTGGATGCCGATTTCTTTCTCGACCTGGGCGGGCACTCCCTGATGGCTGCCCTTGCCGTTTCCGACCTCCGCAAGAACCCGACGTTCGCCGGAATCGCAGTCTCCGACATCTATGCAGAGCCTACGATCCGCGGCCTGGCGGCGCGGCTGGATGCTCGACTCGGACGCGCTGGCATCCATACGAGCGCACACGCCGCGGCAGCTCAGCCTGTCTCCACGCAACAGTTCGTGCTCTGTGGAGCAGCCCAGGCACTGCTCCTGGTGCTCCTCTACGGATACGTCGCTGCCGAGATCACGCTGCCCATTCGTCTCGCGCAGCTGGCCTGGAGCGCGCCGGGTCTCCGCACGCTCTATGCGACGGTCGCCATCCTTCTCGTCCTTGCGATGCTGCCGGCCAACCTGCTGATCAATGTCGCTGCCAAATGGCTCATCATCGGGCGGTTCCGGGCGGGCTCGCACCCGCTCTGGGGAGGCTACTATCTCCGCTGGTGGTTCGTACGTCGACTTCATGGGCTCACGCCAGTTCGCTATTTCGGCGGAACGCCGCTCATGCGCCTCTACCTGCGCGCACTCGGCGCAAGAATCGGCCGCGATGCCTATATCGGCACGCCGCACCTCCAGTCATTCGACCTGATCGAGATCGGCGACAACGCTTCCGTCGGCTGCGATGTCCATGCGAGCGGCCACTGCGTTGAAGGCGGCTTGCTTCACATCGGCCAGATTCGAGTTGGGGCCGGCGGGTACGTCGGCGCGAACAGCGTGCTGGCTCCCAACACCGAGGTTGGAGCCCGGGCCTCGCTCGGCCAGAAGTCTATGCTGCCGCGCGGGGGCAGAATCCCGGACGGCGAGCACTGGGAGGGATCACCCGCCAGGCCCACGGGCCTCTCCCGGCCTGTTGCGGCGCCTCCACAGGTATCGCACGGGCGGGCGACGGCCCTGAGCCTGCTCCTCGCCGCTCTCGTGTTTGCTCTGCCTCTGGTTATCATCGCCGCGATCATGCCGGGTCTCGTCGTGACGCTGGCTGCCTGGCAAGCCTGGGGGATCGCAGGCGCAGCGCTCGCGGCGGGGCCATCGGCACTGCTGTTTGTTACCACCCTCTGCCTGATCATCGCGGGCTTGAAGCGGCTGGTGATCGGGACTTCCGAGCCCGGCCGAGTTCCCATACGGAGCGCAGCCTATGTGAAGCGCTGGCTGCTCGACTCCCTGATGCAGCTCAGCATCGACTTTACGAACTCGCTGTACGCCACTCTTTATCTTGCGCCGTGGCTCCGACTGCTCGGCGCAAGGATTGGCCGCCACTCCGAGGTATCCACGGCGTCCCACATTACACCGGACCTCCTCACGTTCGGCGAGGGAGTCTTCATTGCCGACGCCGCGTGCCTGGGTGCAGCGATCGCGCGCGGAGGCTGGCTCACTACGGAGGAGACTCGTATCGGAAGCCGCTCCTTCGTCGGAAACAGCGCGCTCGTGCCCGCGGGCGCTTCAGTGCCGGACGACTGCCTGATAGGCTGCCTCTCCACGCCTCCTGCCACCGGCAAACCCTTCCCGGCGGGAACATCGTGGCTCGGGCTGCCCGCCATCTTCCTCCCGCGGCGCCAGGAGTCCCAGCAGTTTCCGGAAGAGCTCACGTTCCGCCCAACGCGCGCGCTCATCTTGAAGCGCGGAGCATTCGAGATCCTGCGGGTTGCCGGACCGTCCACGGTCTCGGCCCTGGTTGTGCTGGCCCTCGCACTGTCAACGTCCCATCTCTACGGCCACGGCTTCGCTACCTTCCTCTGGTTGGGGCTTGCGATGATGGCGAGCGCCCTCGCAGCCGGTGTGGTAGTGGTCGCCGAGAAGTGGGTATTGATGGGCGCTTACCGGCCAGGCGCGCGCCCGCTCTGGAGCGGCTTCTGCTGGCGCACCGAGCTCACAACCGCCCTGTATGAGAATCTCTACGTGCCGCTCATCATGAACCAGCTCCTCGGAACGCCATTCGCGGCCCTGGGCCTGCGCGCGCTCGGGACCAGGGTGGGTAAGCGCGTTTATTTCGACAGCACTTATGTGACGGAATTTGATCTGGTGCAGATCGGTGACCGGGCTGCGCTCAACACGCACTGCTCGGTTCAGACTCACCTTTTCGAAGACCGCGTGATGAAGATGGATCGCCTCCGAATCGGCGATGACTGCTCGGTCGGCGATCTCTCGGTTGTCCTCTACAGCTCCGAGATGGGCAATGGCTCCGAGCTCGGCCCACTCTCGCTCTTAATGAAGGGGGAGTCGCTGCCCCCGGCAACCTGTTGGCAGGGCTCGCCGGCCCAGGAGGCCTATGCAGGCGAGCCTCTCGCTGCCGTCAATGTTCGGATCTAGGCGGGGGCGCCACCAGATCGATTTCGTGCTTCGCCCGGGCGATGTCCATGTCTGGGCGTCGCCTCTGGACCTGGAGTCGCAGAGTCTGGCGCAATTGCGTCAGGCTCTCTCTGCCAGTGAGAGCGCTGTCGCGGACCGTCTCGCTTCACCAGCCGATGGGCGCCGAAGTGCTGCCAGCCGAGGAATCCTTCGGGCTCTCCTTGCCCGATATGCTGGTTCGACCCCTCGCGAGCTCGAGATCGTAACGGGACGATACGGCAAGCCGGCGCTTCTCCCGCTGCCCCATGCGCCGGATATTCGCTTTAACGTCGCGCATGCCAGCGGGCACGCGCTCTTCGCGTTCGCGCTCGACCACGAGATCGGCATTGATCTCGAAGAGGAGCGCCCCGTTCCAGAAACAGTCTCGCTGATCCAGGAAGTCTTTCGTCCAAACGAGGCGGCGGCCATCCAGAGTGTTGAGCCCGCGGGACAACCTGTTGCGTTCGCCAGACTCTGGGCCCGCAAAGAGGCCGTGATCAAAGCGCTCGGGACCGGGTTTTCACTCAGTCCCCTCGCTTTCGAGGCAGGAGAAGAGGGATCGGCGATCGAACTGGTTCTCTCGGGAGAGCGTCGCCAATTGACCGTTGTGGATATCGAATCGGCTTCCGGCTTCCGTGCCGCGCTTGCAGCGGAAAGCGCCTCGCCACCGTCGGTCCGATGGCTTCCTCTCGTTCCCTCGCTGCTCCTGGAGGATACCTAATGATCCGTCTCCTCGCTTGGGTCCTCTTCGCGCTGCTGCTCTTCGCTCCGGCGCCTGGCCATGCCGCGACCCCTGTGCGCCAGAAAATGGTTTTCGCGCACTACATGATCTGCTGCCCGGGAGAGGGCGTGCCGCCAACGGTGGCGCAGTTCGAGCGCGAGATCGTGGAGGCCCAGAAGCGCGGGATCGATGGCTTCGCTCTCAATTGCGGGGGTTGGCGCGCCTCCGAGCCGCGCTATCGGGAGTGGACGCTGCTGATGTACGAAGCCGCTCGCCAGCTAGGAACAGGGTTCAAGCTCTTCATCTCGGCAGACGGGGGCGCGCAGAGCGAGATCGAGGACATGGTTGGGACGTTCCGCAATCATCCGAACCAGTTGAAGCTGGACGGCAAGCCGGTTCTCTCGACATTCGGCGGTGAAGGCGCAAAGAACGAGGAGGGGGGACCGCTGACAGCGCGCGCCCACCGGCTGGGGGCGATGTTCGTGCCCTACTACTATCCTCGCCCTGACATCACAGAGCTCCCAAACCGCGCCAATGCCGAACAGATCCTTCGATCATTTCCCGATATCGATGGCTGGTTCTATTTCGGCGCTGCGGGCACCGGCGATCAGATTTCGCGTGCGCTATCGGCAACGATGCCAGTAATTCGCCGAGCAGGTAAGCTCGCGATGGCTTCGGCTACGCCCTACTATCGCGCGAATGGCGGGAATTTCCGCTGTTTTGAGACTCGCGGATTCGAAGGCATGGCGTCCGAGTGGGAGGCGGCGATCGCGAGCGGGGCGCAGTGGATGGAGCTCGTGACCTGGAACGACTGGGGCGAGTCTACCTATATAGCGCCGTTCGGGCCGCCCGATGCGATCAACATCTGGAACTCTCACTGGGGGCCAAAGCTGCTGAGCCACGTCGCGTACCTGGATGCAAGCCGCTACTACATTGACTGGTTCAAGCGTGGCAGAAGGCCGAAGATCGCACGGGACCGTGGATTCTACTTCTATCGCCTCCATCCAAAAGGAATCGAGGTGAGCGTTGACCCTGGCGCCCCAACGAAAGGAGTAGGTCGTCCCGCTGGCGCGGACGGGCTGCTCGACGATGTCTTTGTCACGCTCTTTCTCACCGCCCCGGCCGAGCTCACGATCGAAAGCGGCACTCAGCGCCAGGTTTTTCCGGTAAGCGCCGGGGTTCAGCACTTCGCAATGCCATTCTCTCCAGGCAAGCAGCACTTTGTGCTGCGCCGCGCCGGACGAATCGTCCTCGACAAGACCGGAGAGCACGAAATCTCAGTAGCCGACGCATCCAGCAGGTTCAATACATTCGCGGGCGCAATGCAGCAGGAGTAGATCTCGCAGCGTAAGCCGCGCTATACAGCAGTCGCCAGTGCGTTGATTCCCAGTCGGAGGCTTCTGATTCGCGGAATCGGGTCTGCTCCGCACACGGGCGATGTCCGCTCAGCCGGGCGAGCAATTACACCCGTATCGAATGATATTTTTTAATCAGCCCTTTACAAACCCCGACACGTCTGATACACTCCCTTTAAGTTCGCTTTTTCCGAACCCAGGGGCAATGTTGTCCCGCTGCTCTGAGCCCGCGTTTGCGATTGGATAGATCGGCAGCGCCGCTGGATGTCCGGCTCAGAGTCACCTCGCAGCCGAGCCCCCACCAGAGCCGCCCCTATAACGCGCGTTCGTATGCCGCCCGTTCCATTCATTACTCTTTGCGCGAGATCTGATGACGACTGTCCGATTCAACGTGTGCGGTCGTCGCTGATGTCACCGCAAATGACTCACTCTCCATTTATCGGCATTGGGAGGGTCACTATGATTCGAGTTGCAAGTATGGCTTCACGCTGATTGAGCTTCTGGTCGTAATCGCTATTATCGCCATTCTGGCAGCGATTCTCTTCCCGGTCTTCGCGACCGCTCGTGAGAAGGGGCGACAGGCAAGCTGCATCTCGAACTACAAGCAGGGCGCGCTCGGTATCCTCATGTATACTCAGGACTACGATGAGGCGATGCCCCAGGCTACGCTTAAGAACGATAACTGGGGCGGTCTGTTCTACACCACCCCGGCCGAGCTGCGCGGTACCGCGCCATTTAATCCGCTGCGCTACTGTATCTGGTCCAACGCTATCCAGCCATACATCAAGAGCTACCAGATCTATACGTGCGCTTCGGCTGTGGACTGGTCGCTCAGCGCGGCAGCCACCAATGGCCCTCCGCCTCGCATTTCGCAGATCTATAATGGCGATTTGCACCAGTACCCGCAGTCCGGCATAAATGCCCCGGCCGCCGTGATTCTACTGTGGAACGGCTGGTGCAAGAGTGGGCCGGTCGGCTATACCCTCGCTAATCCAATGCTAAACTGCCCTGATGGTACCAAAGGCTGCATCTACCAGCCGACCGCCGCCATCGGAGACCCGGCCGCGTGTCCAACCGGCAATGGCGCGACCGATAACGTTCATCTCTATGTGGGGATGCCCTCAACGGTTACCTGGGTGCACGGCCAGGGCGACAACTTCGCCTACTGCGACGGACACGTAAAGTGGGTGGCGCTCAGAGGAGATCCCAACGGGGATCCGTTCGGATCTCACGACGCAAACGGGGACGTCATCGTGGGCGGGAGCTTTGGCCGATGGCGCGATACCTGCGGCCATTCGTGGCTCTTCCGGCCCGACTTCCAGCCCTGACACACACTGGGTCTCGCTTGCGGCGCGTCAACCGGCCCTCCACACGGCATGTGGCGCGCCGCACGCTCAACTGCGGAGGAGAATCCGGCATGATAACTCGCAGTCATTCGCGCATCTTACTCGGAGGCGCACTGCTCGGAGCGCTCACCCTGCTCACCGGCTGCTCTGGTCCGTCCGACTACAGCTCCGGCGAGAAGACTACGCCGGCCAAATCGGCTCCCGCAGGAGAGAAGGCACAGCCCGGGCCTGCTCTTGAGAAGGAAGCCCCTGCCCCAGGCCCAATGAGCGGGCACTGAGTGCACGAGCCCATCACGGTCAGGCGTCCGCCCGTCGTTTCCGAGGGGCGGACGCCTGACCATGGCTGGCATGCGCGACCTAGGCCACGTGCCAGTCTAGGTCGCCGTAGATCGTCTGTACGTACTCAAGCTGCGCCGCATGGCCCATTGTGTGTCCGGCGGCGAAGTGCATCACCACGCCCATCGGGTAGGCTCCGAACGGGAGCTGGACGATGGTAGCAAGCTTCTCGGCCGGAACTGTGTCAAGCCATGCACGGTACACGTCCGCGTGCTCGCGCAACAGTGATAGCGCCTCCTCGCGGGTCGTAACCAGCTTCTCCAGTCTCCGCCACTCCGCATCCGCGGCCGCTATGCTCGGATATTCAAAGGGCTTGCCCTGAATCATGCCCATGATTCCAGCGATCCCGTATGCAGCATGCACTACGAGCTGCAGAGGGGTGCGCGCTGTTGGCGAAGGACTCCAGTGGAGCTTATCGTCCGCAGTATTGCCGAGCACCTTAACCATTCGCTCGATCGACATGTCGAATTCCGCCCGAATTCCCTCGAACTCCTTGCCCATTGGTCGGCCTCATCCTTTCCCTCGCAGTGCCGCCTTCACGCGCCTGCAGTCTCTCCTGCGTTGATCATCCACGGTGTGCCGAATCTGTCGGTAAACATTGCGAACCGCGCCGCCCAGAACGTGGGCTGCAGTGGCATCTGGATCTCTCCACCCTCGCTGAGGGCCGCATAGACGCGCTCGGCCTCCGCGACATCCGCGATGTTCAGCGAGACACAGAAACCCTGAGCCTTCTTGCCCGCATTGCACGGAGAATCGGAGCCCATGAGCCGCGCGGACCCGGCAAACAGTGTCGCATGCATGATCCGGTCGCTATCCTTGGGATCCCCAGCATACTCGCTGGGCATCTCCCCAAAAGTCATCATCATTGTGATCTTGCCGCCGAGGGCCGCCTCATAGAGCTTGAATGCCTCTGCACAGTTGCCGTCGAACGAGAGGTAGGGAACGATATCCATGGATTCTCCTTGTTAAACAATGAATGCCGCCATCATGATGCGGGGCCGTC
This sequence comes from Chthonomonadales bacterium, assembly GCA_038218705.1. Classification (GTDB taxonomy): domain Bacteria; phylum Armatimonadota; class Chthonomonadetes; order Chthonomonadales; family Chthonomonadaceae; genus JBBRJW01. The sequence continues at coordinate 8,890 of JBBRJW010000019.1, forward strand.
GCCGGCCTGTTGAACGCTGACACTGCGCCTAAGCGGTCGCGGAAGCGTCGAGCAGGCTCGTGGCCTCGAGGTGAGAGAGGTCGATCAGCGGCCGGACCTCTACTGCGCCCTTACGGGCGCCCGGAATTCGAGCTGCAATCTCGAGCGCTGCGTCCAGGTCAGGAACATCGACCAGGAAGTATCCGCCAAGCTGTTCGTGCGTCTCGGCGTAGGGTCCGTCGGTGAGCGATCGCCGACCGTCGCGCACTCGGACGCTGGTAGCCGTAGTGGTCGGGTGGAGCGGCGCCGCGGCAACCAGCCACCCCTTCACGTCGAGCTCGCGGAGCAGACGCCCCGACTCCTCATAACACTCGTCGCGAGCTTCTGCCGTGAGCTCCACTTCCTTCTGATAGATGAGCAGCAAATACTTCATTCTCCGTTGTCCTTTCCGGGGAAGTGAGCCTCCAAACCCTCGGCTCACGGCGACCTGCACATCTTATCGAACAGCAGACCCACGAATCGACAGAGAGTCCGTGAGAGCGCAGATTCTTTTTTCAGGCGAGGGCATGGATACGGTTTTGCAGGAAGCGCCGCTCTGGCTCCTGTCGCGTGAGGACCAGTGCGCGCTCATACGAGGCGAGCGCCTCTCCCCTTCGTCCCAGCCGCCTGCAGAGGTCCGCGCGTGCGGCGTGAGCCAGATAGTAGTCGTCCAGAACACCGGTCGAAAGCAGGGTGTCCACGAGCGTGAGCCCGCTCTCGGGGCCGTCCCGCATCGCCACCGCAACCGCCCGGTTGAGCTGCACAATCTCCGTTGGCTCTACTCGAGCGAGAAGGTCGTAGAGCCCGACAATCTGATCCCAGTCGGTGGCGGATGCATCGCGGGCCTCCGCATGCACAGCGGCGATGGCTGCCTGAAATGCGTACGGGCCCGGGCTGCCAGCCCGGAGCGCCGCCTCGACCAGCGCACTGCCCTCCTCAATGGCCTCGCGATTCCAGAGCGACCTGTCTTGTTGTTCGAGCAGCACGATCTCACCGCTTGCGGATACTCGGGCCGCTCGCCGCGCGTCCTGCAGCAGCATCAGTGCAAGGAGGCCCAGGGTCTCCGGTCCTGTCAGCAGCCCCACCAGCAAGCGGGCAAGTCGGATTGCCTCACGAGCGAGCAGTTCGTGTGTCGCTGCCTCACCCGAGGAGGCGGAGTAACCCTCATTAAAGACTAGGTAGAGCGTTTGAAGAACCGTGTCCAGCCGCGAAGGCAGGTCACTCGTGGACGGCAGGGCAAATGGAATGCCGGCCGACCGGATTTTAGCCTTGGCGCGCACGATTCGCTGGGCGATCGTAGGCGAACTCGTGAGATAGGCGTGAGCGATTGCGTCCGTGCTGAGGCCACAAACTTCCCGGAGGGTCAGAGCAACCTGCGCCTCGGTGGAGAGAGCGGGGTGGCAGCACGTGAAGATCAACCTCAATTGATCGTCCGCAACGACATCGACTTCAACGGCTGCTGCGCGGTCGGCTTCCGCATCGAGCTCCGCAGCCAGCGCTGGCAGAGCAGCCTGAACTCGAGCGCTGCGGCGGATGGCGTCGATGGCTTTGAAGCGTCCAACGGATACCAGCCATGCACGCGGATTGGCGGGAACCCCTTGCTCCGGCCATTGCTCCATCGCTGCCGCGATGGCGTCGTGCAGCGCATCCTCAGCAAGATCAAGGTCTCCGAGCAGCCGGACCAGCGTGGAGAAGATCCTGCGTCCTTCGTCTCGATAGACGGTGTCTACGGAACGGCGCACCCGTTCCAGGGACTGGGTGCTCCGCATCACGAACGGGGGCCCGGCGCGTCGAGCAGCAGCGGCCGCTCGGATGCCACCCGAAAGTCTGGCACTTTCACGGCAGCTCCGCCATTCGCAATGGAGAGCTGCGAACAGAGCCCGGCCGCCGTCCACTCCAGGCCGGAATAGAGGTCGATTGCCGGTGGCTCGCCGTCGCGAATGGCGCGAATGAAATCATCTACCACAAAGTAGTCGCCGCCCCCATGCCCGCTCCTGAGCGCTTCCTCGGGCGGGGACAGCCACTTCGGAGGCAGCATAGAGTCGAAATCGCTCAGCGGCAGCCAATGGCGGGCCTCGTCCGAGGCTCCCTTCGCCACCCAGACGTGGCCCGGCTGACCTTCCATGCGCGCGGCTTCATACACGCCCCGGGTGCCCTGCAGGGCGTAGTAGCCCATTTGGTGCGGCCGGTTCGAGAGCATGTCGACGCGAATCTTGATCAGCTTTCCACTCCGGAGCTTGCACAGCAGAATGGTGGTATCGTCAGCGATATGCTCCGGGTCGGTGTGTCGGCCCGTGCCGACGCAGATCACCTCGTCGATCCGCTCGTCGGGGTCGACCGCAGTGAACCAC
>JBBRJW010000020.1:0-11218 GCA_038218705.1 Chthonomonadales bacterium
AGGACCCGATCTTCTTCCAGCACGGCCTGCGCCTCACCTGCCGAAACGGCGACACCGAGCATGCCGGGAACGAGGGCGCGGCCTGGGCGGCCCGCCGCTAACGCGATTCACCACCTACGTGTGGCTCTATCAGTGGAATGCGACCCGCGCTAACAGACCGAGGCTAGGCGAATGAAGGTTGGCACAGGGGCGATCCGTGTATCAAGCGCAATTCTGGGGGCGCTACTTCCGGTCATTGTCGCTATTGGCCGCCCGTCGCACGCAGCCCCTACAGGCATCACGGGCGTTTTCGTGGATGTCAGCCGTATCGTGCATAATCCGCACTCCAACGGCGACACGTGGGACCTTGGCTGGGCCGACGATGGCAGTCTCTACACCTTTGCCGACGATAGCCGGGGCTTTGCCGAGGGGAAGCGAGGGCAGAATCTCAATTTTGACCGGCTGACCGGTGACTCCATGGAGCAGCTCGTCGGCTCAAGTGTTAACCTGATGGAGGAGTACGGAACATCCGGCCAGGAGATCGCAAACGGTTCCAACTGGAAGAGTACCGGCTTCGACTGCATCGACGGCGTCTTCTACGCGTTTGTCGCCAACAACTGGTACGGCGATCATCGCGCGTACGGACGAGGGGCAGTGGACCCGTATCTGCGGCAATCGGCGCTCAATCTGTCGCTCATTAAATCATCGGATCGCGGCAAAACCTGGCCCAGAACCGCCGCAGAGAACAGCGCGCACCCGATGTGGACGAGCCCGAAGTTCAGCACCGCCTACTTTTTCAAGTACGGGCGGAATGGCGGCGCGACGATGCAGGACGAGCAGAACCGGTACGTCTACGCGCTCTCCAACGACGGCTTCTGGAATGACGGCGAGAACATCTATCTGGCCCGCGTTTCACGGTCGAAGATCGGCCGGCGTCAGGCCTCGGACTGGCAGTTCTACGCGAGCGGCGCGTGGAGTCCCCGCGTCGACGCCGCAACGCCTATCGCGGGCTTTCCAAACGGGCAGGTGAAGTGTACAGTGGGCAGCCCGCTCTGGCTCGCCCCGGTCCATCGGTACGTTGCCGTTACCTGGTACAACCCGGAAGCGGCGGACGAGCGACTGAAATGGGACTATCCTTCCGACAGGATCTTCGAATTCTATCAGGCGGACCATCCCTGGGGGCCCTGGTCGTCGGTAGGCCAGGAAAAGGCGACTGAGTTCATCGCCGACCGGCGCGAGAAGATCCACCGCTGGTACGGTCCCTCATTTTCGCCCGCATTCGTGGAGGCTCATGCCGACGGCAGCGCTACCGCGTGGATGACCTTCTCCGGCATGACCTGGGAGGAGAGTCCGAGTAGCCTCTACTCTTTCAACGCCTGCCCGGTGACCTTCTACACGACCCCGCGGCCGCGGCGGCTTCAGTGGATCAATGACAGCGACGCGAGCCTGATCTATTCCGATGGCTGGCGCGCCGAGGCGCATCGTGGCCGAGGCGACTACCGGGACGACCTGCATGTGAGCGCCACACCGGGCGCGACAGTGGAGTTCGCATTCCAAGGCAGCGGCATAGAGATCCTTGCGGAGAAGAGCGGCGAGCTGGGGCAGGTGGAGGTCGTGATCGACGGCAAGTCGGCCGGCACCGTGACGGAGGCGCAGAATCCGTTCCCGCTCCTCTACCAGATCCCGATCTACCGGAACCTGGCGCTCGCCAACGGCAGCCACACCGTACGACTCATCAACCGCGGCTCCGCGGGAACGCACGTCACCTTCGACGGGTATCGGGTGTTTGGCCGCGACACGGATCCAACAATGTCACCGCCAACGTCGACTGCATCGTGGTGAACTGAGCCCCAGGGCGTCCGGAGCCGCCCGCCGGCGTGCTAAGGGCGCGTCGCACCGATGGCGGCGACGGCCGTGCCGTTGGACCAGAGCAGGAAGGTCGGGCCCTGCGGATCCCGGCCGCGCGCGTAGGTGATGGCGTTCACCGGGGGCAGCACCTGCGCCATCGAAATGTGCTCGATCTTACCGTCCTGGGCATCATAGGTGTAGGGGTCGCCCGCCGCCAGGAAGCAGAGCTCGGTGGACGACGCGTTCTCAGCGTAGATCGCGATGCTGGACTCCCGGCCGGTACGTAGGTCGGTTCCCGTCCCCCCTGGGAACGCCGAGGGCCATAAGCGCTGAAGGCCAGCCCAGAGGGCGCGGCGCTCGGCCACGTGGCTGATGATCTTGGACATGGCCAGCGTTTCGGTGAGCGTTGGGTTAACCGAACCCTTCATCTTGCCCGGTTGCGCAGCGCTCGCCCGCTTGTGCGGAGGGTGGCTCGCAGCCTGCTGTGCGGCCACACCAGCTCCAAGCACTGCCGCGGCCAGCGCCGCGAAACCAACCCGGCTTCCTCGTCGAGCCATCGTAGCTTCCTCCCCTCACGATCTCTGTACAGATTGCTTTCGATGAGCCCTCGGCAGCCAGTTGTTATGCGTTATCGCGACCTCCGCGCCGGAGAACCACATGGGTGGCTCTCTCCGTGGCAGTGAACTGAACGCATTCGTAGCCCAGAGCGCGCATGTCAACTCCCTCGAACAGTCGTTCTCCCCGGCCCAGCAGGACCGGCGATATCGCGAAGTGCATGTCATCGATGAAGCCTGCACGGAGATACTGCTGGATCGTGTTCGGTCCGCCGCCAATGCGCACGTCCATTCCGTTCGCTGCCTCGCGCGCACGGTCGAGCGCTTCGTGGATGCCGCCCGTGACAAAGGTGAACGTCGTTCCACCTTCCATCTCGAGTGGCGGGCGCGCGTGATGGGTTAGGACGAAAGTCGGAACGTGATAGGGTGGGTTATCCCCCCACCAGCCTCTCCAGTTCATGTCGGGCCAGGGACCGCGAACCGGTCCGAACATGTTTCTTCCGAGGATCCATGCGCCCACGTTCTGGAAGCCCTGAGCCGCGAAGTCGTCATCGATCCCCGTTGTGCCATCTTCTCCGCCAAACACGGCCCGCTGCATCGTGCGTGTGGGGATCAGCCACCCGTGCAGATCTGGCCCGCCCAGGCCGAGCGGATTGCTGAGATCCTGATTCGGACCAGCCCCGTATCCGTCCAGTGAGATGCTAAAGCCAGCGACTCGGACCCGTGTCATATGGTTACTTCCTTTCGATTCACGCCCCACCTCGGTGTGTGCAACTCTGGGAGCGCTCCGGTCCGGCCGATCCGCGGGCTCGCCGGAAGCCACACGCAGCACGGTCGGCTCGCCTGCGATGCGGGCGAGCCGACCGTGAGCATGGCACTACCGCGTTACCGTCAGCTCCTGCGGAGCCGAGAGTGTAACACGCTCCGGGTTGTAGTAGGGGTAGGCCTTGCTAAGCGGTGTACGCGCCTTGATCGGGAACTTCGCGCGCACCTGATAGGTCACGGTTGCCGTCTCGCCTGGCCCCAGCTTTTCCAGGTAGAGAATCACCTGGCGGGCGGCCACCGTGTACTTGCTGATGGTCTTCTTTGCAACGGCATTCTCGAGCTGCTCCGGGTTCACGGTGAAGCCGGGCGGCACGCCTACATCGATCAGCGGCATCTCAGCGATCTTGTCCGTGTTGTTGTGGATGGTCACGGTCACGGTCGCAGTGTCGTCCTGAGCGAGCAGGGTCTTATCGTAGTCTACCTTGAGCGTAAGGGGACCCTGCTGCGCCGCCGGGCCTTCGGCGGGCTGCCACGGCACAAAGCAGCGCGCCGCGAGCTGGTAGTTCATCGAGCCGTCGCCATCGAATGCGAGCGATACTTCATTGGCACCAGGCCGAACGAACTCGGCCAGGTTCACCTGCCGCATCACATCGTTGTCATCGGCGGTAATGGGCAGGGTCGCGGCCTTCTGGCCGTTCGCCATAACCGTGATTGTTCCCTTGCCTGCGCCGCCATTGGTGGTGGCGTAGAGCAGCGATTTCATCGCCCAGACCGTGCCCTGCGTGGTCTGCCACGTGCCGTAGCTGTCCTTGCTCTGGGTGAGGTAGATCAGCACCTTGTTGGTAAAGCCGCTGTTACGGCCCCACTTAACCAGGCCGTACGCCGCGAGCCCCGTAGTCTCCAGATCCGCGCCAGCATCGGTCGCACCGGTGAACGTCTTCGTGTCGGACTGCCACCACGCCGCCTTCGCATCGCTCTTCGCGAGCGCAATCAGGGCCGCCGCCGTCTTCGCGGTGACGTCCGCGTCGCGCTTCACCTTCGTGAGCAGGTTCAGGATCGCCGCCAGCGTGTAGGGGTCCTGCGCCTCGGCGCGATGCTCCTCCACATAGCCGACGGCGCGAGCCAGCTCCGGGCCGGCGTAGCCGCTCTCGGCCAGAGCCCACGCGATGTAGGCGGTGGTGCGGAGCGCCCCGGTCTGCCGGTTAATGATGCCCTCGGCAATGCCCTGCGAGCTCTCCTCCCAGGTCGCGTCCGGCCGCTGCCGCGCTGCGAGCCATGCCTGCGTCCGCTGAATGAGCGCCGGGTCCACCTCGTGCACCTTCGCCATATCCGAGAACTCGAGCAGGCCATAGGCAGTCAGAACCTGATGAGCGGGCTCGCTGCCAAACCAGGAGAAGCCGCCGCTCTTGCACTCGAACGTGACCAGCCGCTGATAGCCGACGTTGATATACTGCTCGGCCTTCATCTGGATCTCAGGGTTGATGCGCTTCGTACGCTTCAGGTAGTCGAGCACCAGCACATTCGGGTAGGTGGTCGAGCTGGTCTGCTCGAAGCAGCCGTTCGGCATCCGGAGGATTCCGTCCAGGCCCTCCACCACCTGACTGAAGGAGCCGGGATAGAGCTTCAGCCAGAGACCCGTTGCGCCGGCGATCGCCTCTGCCGGGAGCGTAATGGTCTTGCTCGCCTTCCCCTCCAGGCGGTCGTTCGCGGTCACGTCCACCTGCTTGCCGTTTGGCGTGACGTCGATCTGGCGGCGCACGGCGTCTGCCAGAGTGGCCCCCTGCGCAGTAACCTGCAGCGTGTGGCGGCCGAGAGCCTTGACCGACATCGGATAGTAGACCACCTTCACCTGGCCCGAATCGACGTGTACGGTCTGCGTGGCGGAGCCTTCCAGGGCGAACCAGGGCTCCTGGGCGAGCGTAAGCTTCACGTCCTGCGCTTTCGGCAGATAGTTGTACACGGTAACCGGAACGCTCACGTGGTCGCCCTGAGTCAGGGAGATAGGCAGGTCGATGTCAGCGAAGAAGTCCTGAAAGACCTTGATCGGCGCATCGGCGCTGCCGAGTTGACCTGCCAGGCTGTTCGCCATCATCGAGACGCGCCATGTGGTGATGGAGTCGGCCATCGGCACGCGCAGCTCGGCGTGCCCCTTCTCATCGGTGAGCAGGGCAGGGTTCCAGAGCATGGTCTCGGGGAAATACTCGCGAACTCGTGGTGCGGCCGGGCCCGCTGCAGCGGCCACAGTGGCGCGCAATTGTGTAGCGCCATTGGCGGCTTTTTCTATCATGAGCTTATCAGCGGCCATCGGAGCACGAGCGAAAGCAAGTGCCTGGGCCCCACCTGCCCCACCGGCGAATCCGCCGGCCAGGTCCTCTTGCAGCATGGGGCGATCCGCAAAATCCACCGCCCAATTCTGGTCGCCGAAACCGCGGCGGCCGCGCGACCTGTTGCCGTTCTCGCGTACATCGTCGGCGGTGCCGAACTTGCCGTCTGGCCCCGCGGAGAGCAGCGCGAAGTAGCGCTGGTAGTCATGCCGGCCAAACAGTTCGGCTCGATACGGATGCCCCCATGGGTCGAGCAGCTCCGCGTACGTGATGTATCCCTTTGCGGCCAGGCGCTCCAGCGATTCCGCTTCGGTGAGCGGCGCGCCGGTGTCGGTGCGGAACTTCTGCGCGGCCGCGGCGAGAGAGCCATGCAGCTGCTGCATTCTGCTCGCAAGCTTCGCCTGCATCTGGAGCCACCGGGTTTGATAGGTGTTGGCCGAGAGCGTGAACTCGCTTGCTGGCGGCGCGGCAGCGAGGATCATGGCGGCTGCCCGCTGGCGGCCCTGCTCGTAGGCTGCACGCTCCGCTGCCGGTGCGCCGCCTCGAAGCAGCAGGTCGCTCGGGCGAGGCTGCAGCAGGCCCGTGGGCCGGAGCCCGTGGATCTCGTATTTCGGCTCCATCAGCTCCTTCTCAAGCGTGAAGTAGATCCGCTCGAGGCCGGGCTGAAGCTCCGAGAGCGCAAATACACTCTCATCCACGATCGCGAGCCCAATGGCCGCAGCCACGGGGCGTTTCTGGCCGTCGAGGACGGTGAAGTGGAGAAGCGCATCCCCGCCGGGACGGTACTCGGCATGGTCGGCGGTCACCTTTACGTCAATGTCATTTGCCGGTGAGACCACAATGGTTCGCGTGTCGCGGACAATCTGCTCGTCCGGCTGAATCTGGTAGGCGTGGAGCTCCAGCGTGCCAGCCATGTCGGGCGTGACCGGCAGCACGAATCGCGCTCCTCCCGCCCGGATCGGTTCGGCCCTGGTGAGGATCGTCTGACGGTTGCGGATAACGTCGAGGTAGAGGGTCCCGGTGCGCTGTGTGGTAAGCGCCTCCAGGCTCAGCCGGTCGCCAACGCGCGCCAGCGTCTTGTCGGTACGGAGGATCAGCCCGTTCAGCCCGGGGGCTGAAGAGACAACGCGCGTGGATGCGCCGTGCTGGCCTTCGCCCGTAACCCCGGCGTTTATGGTTACAGATGACGCTTTTGGCGTGTAGTCGCACACCGTGAGCCCCAGGTCATCAGTGGTGAGCACGCGGAGCACAGCCTGTGGAGCCCCCGCTTCGGTCACTGTAACCTCAATGCGAGCCTTCTTGAGCGGCGCGCCATCGGCCGTCGCTGCCGCGATGAAGGCCCGGTTTGAGACACCGGGAATCAGAGCCGGGCGCTCCGGAACGATCACGACCTGCACCGCCTCCTTCACCACCGGCACGCTCAGCCGCTGCTCCTGCCGATGATCCGCCGTATCCTTCACCGCGACCGCAAGTTCAACTACCGCCTTGCCCTGCTCAAACGGCTGGCCGACAAAAGCGCCGGGGAGACGATACTGGAAGGCGTACTCGCCGGTCGCGCCGGTCTGGCCCTTCAGCTCGCCCAGTTTCGTTACGCCGATGTCGATCGTATTGACCGTCACGGTGACGTCGCCGCTGCTGACAGGCTTGCCAAAGAAGTAGTTCGCCTTGACGGTACCACTGACTGTCTCGCCGGGGAGGTAGTAGGGCTTCAACGTGGAGACCACGATCCGGTACTTCGGAAGCACATACCGCTCCACGCGCACCTTCTTCTCGGTCGGCCCTTCGGGCAGCACTGCGCGCAGGGTGAACTCGCCCATGTTCACCTCGTCCGCCAGCTGGAAGTCGACGGAGGCGAGTCCAAACCGGGAGAGCGTCTGCTTCTTCTTGAAAACCTTGTTGCCGCGCGCGTCCTCGATCTCAAAGGTGATGGGTCGATCGCCGAGCGGCGCCCGGGTCGCCATGTCGAGCGTCAGGGCGCGGAGGTGGATGACCTGCCCGGGCTGATAGAGCGGCTTGTCGCAGGTGAGAAGCGTCTGCGCCGACTCGGTGATCTGGACGGGCTCCTTCAGGAGCTCATTGCCGAGTCGCGAGGTCACTTCTATCGCGCAGACATATGACCCTGGCTCCACCGCTGGCGCGCGGAACGCGGCATCCAGCGTGCCGAGGTTCGTGGTCGGTCCCTGATAGAGCCGGGAAACTTGAGCGGCCTCCCCGCCCGGCTTCGCGGGCGCATGCTGCAGGGAGAGCGTAACCGTCGCGGGGACCGCGCGGCCGGTGTCGTGGTTGGTCACCACTACGCGCAGCCCTGCCGGGCCGCCCCGCAGCCAGGAGCGCTGCCCGAGCACGCGCACCTCCAGCGGGGGGACGGCGAACTCATTCGCGGCGCGGCCTGCGTGGCGCCCTGCTGCGCCGGAAGCGCCCGCGCTCCCGATAAGAGTGGCGAGTGTGAGAAGTGTGCAGAGTGGTGGAATCAGCTTCATGATAGACCCCCGGATGGCAGGCGGCGCGGCCGCCGGTTCAGTGATACTGGCTATTCGACGAGACTCCGCGGGGAGCGGTTACATCGCCCCCGTCGCGCGGGCCGGATTCGAGACGGAAAGGTCGGGTAAACTGATAGAACAAGGCTACTTGTCCTGGAGGAGGTTCCCGGTGACCCAGACCCGACTTGCGCCCGCCGCTCCCTGCGTCGCGCCCAACATTGCCCGTCTCGTGCCCTACAGTCCCGGCAAGCCGGTTGAGGAGGTAGAGCGCGAGCTTGGCATCACCGGCATCATCAAGCTGGCAAGCAACGAGAACTCCCTCGGTCCGTCGCCGAAATCGATCGAGGCCGTGCAGAGGCTCGCCGGGAAGATGCACGTCTACCCGGACGCGGGATGCTTCGCCCTCCGCAAGGCGGTCGCCGAGTCTCTCGAAGTATCGCCCGAATGCCTGGTCTTCGGCAACGGCTCGGACGATGTGATCCACCTGCTGGGCATCACGTTTCTGGAGCCGGGCGATGAAGTGATCCAGGCCCACCCCTCGTTTGTGCGGTACGAGGCAGCCGCGCTGCTCAACAACGTGGCCTGTCATCTTATCCCGCTGACGCCGGACTGGGTGCATGACCTCGACGCGATGGCCGATGCGATCAACGAGCGCACTCGCCTGATCTTCATCACGAATCCAAACAATCCCACCGGGACCATCGTCACCCGGCAGGCCTTTGAGCGCTTCCTGGAGCGCGTGCCTGAGCGCGCTCTGGTGGTAATGGACGAAGCCTACTACGAATATGCTGCAGGCGAGCCAGACTACCCGGATTCACTCGGCTACGTTCGTCGCGGCGAGAACGTGGTGGTCCTCCGTACCTTTTCAAAAGCATATGGACTGGCCGGGTACCGTATCGGCTTCGGGGTGATGCGTCCCGAGATCGCCGGGTGGCTGGAGCGGACGCGTGAGCCGTTCAACGTGAACCTGATGGCGCAGTCCGCCGCGGCCGCCGCGCTGGGCGACACCGAGTTCGTCAAGCGGACGCTGGCGATGAACGAGGCCGGCAAGCGGGCGCTCTACACGGCCTTTGAGGCGATGGGGCTCCCTTACGCGGCTACCAGCGCGAATTTCGTATGGGTCGATGTAAAGCGGGAGTGCCGGGCGGTCTTTCAGGCGCTCCTGCACAAGGGCATAATTGTCAGGACCGGGGACGTCTTTGGCGCTCCCACGCACCTTCGCGTCACCATCGGCACGGAGTCGGAGAACGCGCGCTTCCTCGGCGCACTCAAGGAGATACTGGCGGGCTAAGCTGCGGCCGCCCGGGCCTTTCCGCGCACCGAGGCGGGACTGGCTGCCGGGAGTTCTGGCCTCTGGTCCACAAGCCGGGCGCGGTCAGCGGGGCACGGAAGCCATTCCGTGCCCCGCTTCAGATTGCGCTCGCTCTCAGCCACCTCGGAGGCGGGCCTGTCGCGCAGTGCGCGCCGACTGCCTATTTCAACTCGACAACAAGGGCCGGGTGACCCATGTGTGAGGCGTAGAGCTGGCCGCGCTTCCAATCCCAGCCGAAGCTGGTGAACCAGCCGGCTGCCCACTGTTTGGAGGGTGTCCAGTCCGGCTTTTCGTTCGGCGCGAACGCAGGGAAGGGGGCTCGAATACGCCATATCTTTCCGCCATCGTCGGTTCGCCAGATCCCGGTCTCCTGTCCTCGCCGCCCCGCTACCGTGATCTGGTTCTCATCTTTGCCGAAAAAGGGCCCCCAAGCCGCCTCCTGAATTGAGCCCTGCCGCTGCCAGGTGGCTCCGAGATCCTTGCTCACCAGCAGCCCCTCCGGTGTTATCCAGGTGCCCACTCCATTCAGCACGCGCAGAACACGGCCGGTCGGCGTGGTCTCCGACACCCGGTTCCACGTTGCGCCGCCGTCGGTGCTGCGGAGTATCCCGCTCCCCTTGCTCGCGACCCAGGTGGTCGCGTTGAAGATTCCAACAGCCGTAAAGTCCTTACCGAGAAGCTTCCACGACTTCCCGACATCCGCACTGGTGTAGAGCTCCTGGCCAGATTCGTGGTGAACCGCGAGCATCATCTGCGGCGAGGGCACGCTCCAGTCCACCGTGCCAAAGTCCCATCCCCGCCCATGCTGCGCGAAATTGGACCAGCTCTTGCTGTCGTCGAGCGTGATTCCCGATGCGCCGTCGAGCATGAAGCAGGCGAGCCGCTTGCCGGCCGGATCGGCCTGGAGGGCGCTGCCGGTTTCGCACCGACCGCCGATCTTACCGCCATCCACGCGGGCGAAGGTCTTGCCGCCATCGGAGCTGCGCCAGAGGCCCTGGTCGGGGACCACCAGAGTGAGGTCCCCGGTAAGTCGGTCCACAGAGAGTCCGGCCGTGCCACCGGGGTAGCCTATCTTCTGGCCAGAATCCGTGATTTTCTTCAGGAGGCTCTCAGCGACCGGCGTCCAGCCGGGAAGCTGCTGCACGTTGACCGCAGCGGGAGTACTCCCGCCGCCCTGTGCAACGGCGGGCTGGAAGAGGGTAGGGGCGAGCATCGCGCCGAGGCTGAGCAGCCGGGCACCTACCAGCAGGTTCCGAAGAAGCGGGCTCATCATGGGTTCCTCCCGAATGGCAAAGGCAAAGTTCTGCCGTTCACGCGGTGGTGCCGCGCCAGTTAATGCGGCCTTATCCGCCAGGCGATCACTCCTCTTATGAAATTCGCAAACGGACAGTGGAGCGTTCCCGGCCGGTCCTAAAGTATATCTCACAATCTTCTTCCAGCATAGAGGATTGCTTCCGCGAAGGCGCCGCGTCGCGCGTGGCAATTTGCCTGGCATCGCACCGGGTCTTACTCAATCGCCGGGCACGGACGCCCACCATTCTGCTCACCGAAGTGATGTGGGTATGTTATACTTACTTCATACTCAGTACCGTAAGGAGAGGAATAGGTCATGCGAACCAACTCCAAGAGGCAGAACTTCAACACCACGCCGGAACAGGAGGCAGAATTGTCGGATCTGCGCGAGGCGCTGGCTGCTCCGAGCCTAAAAGACGCCATCCTTCGCGCGGTGAGGGTAGTGGCCCTGCTGGCTCATGAGCAGCGCAAGGGGCAGGCACTTTACATGCGAGGAGCGGACGGTCAGTTCACGCGGCTGCTGATCCCGGAACTCGAAGGTGCGCCGCAGCGAACCTGGACGTTCCTGGTCGCGCGCCCGCACGAGTGGCGCCGGCAGCTCTACATCAAAGGCAGGAGAGTGCTAGCATCGACCGTGTGGACGGACCTGCGCGCCAACGGTAT
>JBBRJW010000021.1:0-11125 GCA_038218705.1 Chthonomonadales bacterium
CGGGCCCCACTGGTTACCGGCCTTGACATAGGGCTCCAGAGCGTTCTCAAAGGAGGTGGACTGATCGTCGGTGTTGATATTGCCATCCCAGCGGACGCACCCGTTGGTCTTGTTGGAACAGCCGTTTGGGCCATCGGTCTGCAGGCGATTCAGCATCTCGTCGTAATCCTGCGTGTATTGAAGGATGGCGAGGAGGATTTGCTTCTCATTGGAGACGCAAGTAGTCTGGCGTGCCTTCTCCCGGGCCTGGGAGAAAACGGGGAACAGAATGGCCGCCAGAATTGCGATGATTGCAATAACGACCAGAAGCTCTATCAGCGTAAAACCCGACGATCCGCGTTTCCTATGCATGACGATTCCTCCCGACATTATGTGCATAATGGGGTCCGATTCGGCCACGGTGCGCTTGACCCCTCTCGGTCGCATGTATTGTTCGCCGGTCCATGGCTACGACTCCTGCAAGAAATGAATGCGATTCAATTATTATTGACCTTCTTTGCCGTACGCCCGGTCAAATCCCATCGATTGAAGCCATGTATCTGACCGAGTGCCGGCCTTTCAGGGTCTCCCTGCCCACCTTTCACCGCTTCAGGCGAGACCATTCCGCAGCGATCCGCTCCGGCGGCGCTTCCCCAACGGTGTAGAACGAGCCGGTGATCACCACCATGTCCCTCGGGCCTGCGGCGGAGAGCGCAGCGCGCAGAGCTGACGCCACCGGACCTGCAGTTTCAACGTCACTGCAAAAGCGCCGCGCCGCTGCCGCAATCTCCTCTGCGGGAAGCGCGCGCTTCCAATCCGGGGCGCAGGCAAATACTTTGTCGGCGTCCGGGGCCAGAGGGCGGAGCACCTCGGCCGGGTCATGGCCGCCGACCATCCCAACCACCAGCAGAAGGCGCTCGCATCCGGCGCTGGCGCGCAGCAGCGCCAGCGGTCCAGCGAGCGCCTCCGCCGCCAGTCCGTTGTGCGCGCCATCCATCACCACAAGAGGACCGTCGTCCAGCTTCAGCGTCGAGAGACGTCCGGGAAGCGCTACCGTCGCCAGTGCATCGGCCACCGCCGCTGCCCGGAGCGCGCCCGAGCCCGACCTCGCCAGCGCGAGCTCGGCCGCCGCCAGCGCACATGCGGCGTTGGCGCGCTGGACGAGCCCGCCCATCCGCATCGGGTACGGACCATATTCGCGGAGAGGAGAGGAGATCGTGACCGGGTCAAAGTGCCCCGCGCACGCCCAGCCCGGGAACACGACCGGGGCATTACGACCCTGAGCAATCCCGAGTATCGTTTCCCGTGCGTCGGGGTGCTGCACTGCGGTGACGCACGGAACGCCAGGCTTAATGATGCCCGCCTTCTCGGCAGCGATGAGCTCGTGAGTATCGCCCAGGATCCGCGTATGATCGAGGCCGATATTTGTGATGACAGTAACCAGCGGGCAGACAACGTTGGTTGCATCGAGGCGGCCACCAATGCCCACCTCGATGCAGGCATAGTCGACCTTCTGCTCCGCAAACCAGAGGAACCCCAGGAGGGTTTTCAACTCGAACTCCGTCGTCTGACCCAGCTGGGTTGCCGCGATCGCTTCGATGTGAGGGAGGGCGGTGGTGACGAGGCGCGCGAAATCCTCGCGCGGGATCATCGCTCCATCCACCTGAACCCTCTCGCGCACGTCGTACACATAGGGCGAGTAGTATGCGCCGACCCGATGCCCCTGGGCACGCAGAATCCCGGCGGTGAGAGCCGTGGTTGAGCCCTTGCCTTTTGTCCCCGCGACATGAATCACCGGGACCTGCCGCTGAGGCGAGCCCATCCGCTCGCAGAGCGCCTCGAAGCGCTGATTCCCCAGCTTCCAGCCAAACCGTATGAGCCCCTGCATATACCGGACACTCTCGTCGAAATCCATCGCTCGTCTGCTCCTGCGGGCCCTATCTGCCGGGCGAGCCCGGGGGTATTGTACCTGTCGGTCAGATCCGACGAGGGCTTTCGCTCCTCCGCGCCGTATAGTACACCGTGCGAAAACCCACCGCCGATGGAGGACCTCAAATGTCGAGCCAGCTCTCACCAGGCTACACTGATACGCCCATCCTGCCGGATTCCGGCTACCACGTACATGGTAGCGAGCGGCCCCAGCCGCGGGTGGTCGTTCCAGGCCACATGGGCGGGCCGCCCTCAGATGCCATCGTACTCTTCGATGGAACCACGCTCGCACAGTGGCGCGGCCGCAATGGTGCGGCAGAGTGGACGCTTTGCGACGGATGCATGGAGGTGAAGCCCGGGACCGGGGACCTCACCTCCAGCGAGAGCTTCGGCGACCACCAGCTTCACCTTGAGTGGGCCTCCCCGACGGTGGTGAAGGGTGATAGCCAGG
Source organism: Chthonomonadales bacterium (assembly GCA_038218705.1). GTDB lineage: Bacteria > Armatimonadota > Chthonomonadetes > Chthonomonadales > Chthonomonadaceae > JBBRJW01. Next base: position 2,360 of record JBBRJW010000021.1, read on the forward strand.
GGCGCGGAAACAGCGGGGTTTTTGTTCAGAATCGCTATGAGATCCAGGTTCTGGACTGCCACGACAATCCCACCTACGCGGATGGCATTACCGGCGCGATCTATGGTCAGTACCCACCCCTCGCCAATGCCTGCCGCAAGCCAGGCGAATGGCAGACCTACGATATTATTTGGGAAGCGCCCCGCTGGGAGGGCGAATTGCTGGTGCGCCCTGCGGCAGTCACCATTCTCTTGAACGGTGTCGTGCTTCACCACCATAAGGCGCTGCGGGGTCCCACTGGCCATCGCAACGTGCCGGAGTATTCATCGCACGGCGACGCGCCCGTGCGCTTGCAGGACCATGGCGACCTGGTGCGCTACCGGAATATCTGGGCGCGCCGGCTGCCAGCGTACGACGAGGGCGGCTAGCAGACCGTTCGGGCCGATACGGGCGGCAGCAGGTTCAGAGAGGCGAACGTGGAGCTGTTTCAACTCCGGTACTTCGTTGCGGCCGCGCGTCTTGGCAGCTTCACCCGCGCCGCCGAGGCCTGTTTCGTCTCTCAGCCGTCGCTCTCTCAGCAGATCGCGAACCTGGAAGGCGAGCTCGGCATTGGCCTCTTTCTGCGCCGGGGCCGGGGAGTGGAGCTAACCGAGGGCGGCCTGGCACTCCTGCTGCACGCCGACCGGATCCTGGCCGAGGAGCAGTCTGCTCGCGCGGCCGTACAGGAGGTGGCGGGCCTTCGCCGCGGCCGGCTTACTCTCTGGACGCTTCCTACGCCCGGCCAGCAGCTCCTGCCGCCGCTGCTCGCGATGTATCGGAGGAGACATCCCGGCATCGAGATCTCGCTGCGCGAGACCGTGCCCGCACGCGCGGTGGCGGAGGCCGTCGAAGCGGGCCTGGCTGACGTCGGGGTGGTTCACCTTCCCTATCAGGTGGAGGGGCTCGAGCAGCGCACTCTGCTCGTTGAGGAGATGGCGCTGGTCACGCCCGTCGGCCATCCCCTGGCGCAGGGCGATCCGGTCCCACTCGCAGCCGCCGCGAATGAGGACTTTATCTGGGCGCCAGAGGGCGCGAATGTGTCGCATCCACTGTACGCGGCATGTCTCGCCGCTGGCTTCGAGCCGCACATCGCCTGCGTCAGTGGCAGCGCGCTCGGAATGCAGTCGTTGGTGGCCGCGGGCCTCGGTATCGCGCTGCTGCCGCGGCTCGCTATCCACCCTCCCGATGGCGCATGCATCGTTGAGCTGGCGCCCCCGCGTCCAACGCGCACTCTCGTCGCCATCTGGCGAGCGGACCGGCTGAGCCGGGCCGCTGCAGCATTTCTCGACTGCCTCGCGGAGCCAGCCACTGAAAGCCGTTAACACAGCCATATCGCCCCCGCGCAGCCATTCTGGCGGGCTGCCAGTTGGGCAGACACCGGCGCGCCAACGGCGCCTCAATCCCTGCATCGCTCAGGAGTTCACCATGCTCGTTCGCGCTCGCTCGTTCCTTCTTGCTGCCGCGTGCCTCACACTCCTCGCATCCCGCCTCGCGGCGGCTCCGGTTACGCTCGGTTCCCTTCTCGGCGAGATGAGCGACCGCGATGCGATCGCGCGCTGGCCGTCCCCCGCGTTCGTGCTGCACCAGTGGTCGAGCCGCGATCCTTCGAAGCGCGACCCCGGCGATGCGGAGACCTGGCACTCCAATAACGACCACGACCAGTTCCTCCGCACCGAGATGCATGAGGGCAGGCGGGAATGGGTACTGATGGATGAGAAGGGCCCGGGCGCAGTTGTCCGCTTCTGGCTGCCTCTCGACGCCGGCAAGGACAAGCAGACCATCCGGTTCTACTTCGACGGCTCGCCTACTCCCGGAATTACCGCCAACTTCAACGATTTGCTCTCGGGCAAAGGCTTCGTAACGCCCCCGTTCGCCTTCATCTCCTGGAACTCTACCGACATTCGCCGACAGAGGGCAGAGCCGCCCTCGGAGCATCGCGGCATTGGCGGTGACCTCTACTTGCCGATCCCCTATGCGAAGAGCTGCATCGTCACTCTCGATTCCATGCCCTTCTATTGGATCATCGACACGCGCGCTTATGAAGCCGGCACTCGGGTCGACACCTTCACGCAGGCAAGCTTTCGCGCGGCCACAGCGCAGGTAGTTAAAGCTGGGGAGCAGCTCTTCCAGTCACCCGCCGAGCCCTCCGCACTGGATGCCGAAGTCACCGTTCCCGAGAACGGGGAGCTTCCACTCGAGCTCCCGCATGGCTCGGCCGCTCTGCGCAGCCTCCGCGTTTCGGTCCGCCCCGACGAAGCGGCCGACGTGCTGCGCGCCGTGGTCGTTCGTGCATCGTTCGATGGTGAAGAGACGCTCTGGTGCCCGCTGGCCGAGCTCTTCGGCTGCGGCGCGCGCCTCCACTCCGTCTCCGACCGCATGCGCGCCGTGACCGAGGATGGCCGTCTTCGCGCCTACTGGACCATGCCCTACCGGACTACGGGCCGGATCCTGCTTCATAACTACGGAACAAAGCCACTCCACCTCCGCCTTGGGGCTTCCACGGGGCCCTGGCACTGGGACGACCGGTCGCTCCACTTCCACGCCACCTGGCGATCACAACACGGCATGAAGACTCGCCCTCGCTTCGACTGGAACTACCTCGAAGTCGCCGGCCAAGCCCGGTATGTGGGCGATACGCTCTCGGTGTATAGTCCCGTCAAGGGCTGGTATGGCGAGGGCGACGAGCGCATCTACCTTGAGGGGGAGACATTCCCTGCCCACATCGGAACCGGCACAGAGGATTACTACGGCTACGCCTGGGGAATGCCGGGCTTCTTTAGCTCTCCCTTTCTCTCAACACCGCGCAGGGATGAGGAGGACCGCGGCGACTGGCGCGGGTATACCACCACTTCGAGGCTGCGGCTGCTCGACAATATTCCGGTTCGCAAGGCGCTAAAGGTCGACATGGAGATATGGAACTGGGAGGATACCAGTGTAGACTACGCCGTGGGAACCTTCTGGTACGGGGCGCCGGGGGCGCATGCGAGCTCGGGTCCACTTCCGGACGAGGCGAAGGCCGTCATCAAGGCTGCGCCGGTCGCGCCCGGCGCACAGCGGATTGCGGGAGCGATCGAATTCGAGGCGCTTCCGGTCGCAAGTAAGTCCGCTGGAGCGAGCACAACGGTTCAGGATACCGGCCTCACGGATGGCTGGTGGTCCGGCGGCAAGCAGGTGTTGATTCCGGCCAAACAGGTGGGCGAGTACATCGAGTATGACCTGCCCGCGCCCGGTGCCCGGCCCTGTATCGTAACGCTCTACGGGACAAAGGCAAAGGACTATGGCATCCTCCACTTCGAGATAAATGGCAAGTTCGCCGGAACCGATGTGGACTGCTTTTCGACGAACGTTGTCGCTACGGGTCCGATCACTCTCGCCGCCACCCCTGACCACGGCAAGCTGAGGCTCCGAGTCACCGTCGTCGGCGCGAACGCGGCCGCTTCCGGCTCACGCTACTTCTTCGGACTCGATTGCGCCACCGTTACGCCAGCGCCATAGCATGGCATCTCTCGGCAAACGGTCACTCTCGAATGCTTCGACAGGCATCGCCCGCTGAAAGGTAGATCAATGGCCCGCAAGTGTAACTGCTCCGGCTTCTGCGGCCCCGTGCCCGTTCCTCCCACAGAGGCAGGCCAGACTGATGGCGAGGAGGGCGTGAGCCGGCGAGACTTTATCTCGCTGGCAAGCGTCGGCGCAGCCGGCGCGCTGCTCGCCGGCCCCGCTGCCACCGGTGCGGCCGCCGAGACTCCGGCAGAGCTTGCCGCCTGGAAGGTATCCCTCCTCCAGCCCGGAAAGCCGAAGGTCTATCGCTCGGACCGACATACGGACGCCCGAATGCACCTGGGCGGTGTGGGCACCGGAAATTTCGAGATCTGCGCCGATGGTCAGCTCATGACGTGGCAGCTCTTCAACACTCTGCGGGACGGCAATGTGCCCTTCTGGTTCGGCCTGAAAGCCGGCGGGACGGCCAGAATGCTCCAGACACAGGGCGGCCCCGATGGCATACCGCGCGTCAAAGCCATTGAGATGACCGGGGACTACCCGATCGCGACCCTCAGATATCTCGACAGCGAGGTGCCGCTGCAGGTGGAGATGAGGGCTTTCACGCCATTCGCGCCTCTCGATACCGAGCTATCTTCTCTGCCGCTCGCCTTTTTCGTATTCCGGCTTCACAATCCAACTGCGTCGCCTGTCAAGGCGTCAGTCGGCGCATTCCTGCGGAACCCTGTCGGTTACGACGCGTTCGGGCCCGCTCTTGGAACCGAGGGCAGCCACCCTAACCTCGGCGGCAATATCAACGAGATCCTGCCAATCACGGGAGGTCGAGCGCTCTCCATGCGCGCGCTCCCCATGGCAGCGATGAGATCCGACGGGCCGCTCCACATCGCCACGAACCTTCCCGCCGGAGCGTTCAACAGCCCATTCGAAGGCCGCCCTGAAACCGTAACGGTCTCCAGCCTGGATGCGCTGGGGCGCGCGCCAGCCGGAACCAGGGCCCTGGTCTGGCTGGAGGACGCACCCGAGGAGATTTCGCTCTCGGGTCTGAAGGCGGCCGTCGCCGCAGCGCGGGCTGGCGCGACACTCCTCTTCTCGGGAACGAAATCGACACTCCTCCGGCAGTATGCTTCGCTCACGGGAGGCAAGCCGCTATCGGCGGGCTCAGTCAGGCCTGATATCCTCTTCGAGGACTTCGAGGGTGGGTACGAGAAGTGGACGCGCACGGGCACAGCCTTTGGAGCTGCGCCAGGTCCCGGCTCGCTGCCGGGGCAGCAGCCTGTCAGCGGCCAGGCGGGCCGCGGGCTTGTCAACACCTTCCTCGGGGGCGACGACGCCGTTGGAACGCTCATCAGCTCCCCGTTTGCCATTGAGCGCAGATTCATTCGGTTCTTGATCGGTGGTGGGAGCGGTCCCAATACGCAGGTCCGCCTGATGGTCGATGGCAAGGTTGCGCGCGCCTCCTCGGGCAAGGATGAGGAGAAGCTGCTCCCTGGCTCCTGGAATGTGGAATTGCTTCTTGGCCAGACTGCCCGACTTGAGATCGTGGATGGGCAGCGCGGCCCATGGGGCCACATCAATGTCGACCAGATAGAGTTTAGCGACGTTCTGGGCAACGCTGAGACCCTTCGGCTGCTCGACGAAGTTCTCCCGGCGCGCTTTAGCAACATCCGCCCGCTGCCCCCGCAGGGCGGCCGCGCCCGTGTGGAGTTTGTAGACCTGCAGCTTAAGGAGGGGGCGCGCCGCGAAAGTGCGAGTGCCGGGCATGGGCTCATCGTCCGCTCCCTTGGCGAAGGCCGGGTCGTGCTGGCCGACGGGCCGTTCGTGCCAGCCGGCCAGCTCGACTGCGTCGGCGCGAGAATGGCTGCGTACCAGTCGCTCGCACAGGTTGCAGGCGGGCGGCTCGACCACGAGCCGGGCGTACCGCCCCGCGCGCCGGGTTTTGGAACACTCGCCCTCGGCGCGCTCAATACGGCGGCCACCTGCCACGTGGCTATGAGCGACAGCCGCTCGGCCTGGAGCGCATTTACCTCCGAGCGAGTCGGGCAGCCTCGGCCCGCCGCGGCAAGTGAACCCTCGGCTGCGGGCGATTCCAGCATTGGCGCCCTCTTCGCGGACGTGACCGTTCCACCTGGTCAGAGTGTAGAGGTGCCGATCTTCCTCGCGTGGAGCTACCCCAACAAGTACAATGGTCCGACGTGGATGGGATGCCACTATGCTCAGAAATGGCCAGACGCTGCCAGAGTAGCGCGTTATGCCGCCAGTAACTACAAGGCCCTGCGCGCTCGCACCAAGCAATTCTGCAGAACCTTCTACGACAGCACCTTGCCCTGGTGGCTCCTCGACGCGGTGACCTCACAGATGGCAACGATCCGGCATATCGGGGTGGTTTTCCGCATTGCAAATGGCGATGTCTACGGTTGGGAGGGCTCGAACGGGTGCTGCGATCCCACCTGCACCCACGTCTGGGGCTACGTTCAGAACCTGGCAAGGGTCTTCCCCGAGCTCGAGCGGGACATGCGCCGCATCGATTTCAAGCATCAGCAGGGCACGAATGGTGGAGTCAACAATCGAACGGCCGTGCCATCGCCCCCGCACCCCACGGGCGAGCACCCATTTGCCGATGGCCACTGTTCCACCGTCCTCAAGGCGTATCGCGAAGCGCTTAACTCCCCGGGCGACCGGTGGCTCCGGGAGTACTGGCCCTCCATCAAGCACGCCGTGGAGTATCTTATTGCGCGCGACGCAGCCAGCAGCGGAGGCGTTCCAAATGGGCTTCTCGAGGACGACCAGCTCAATACCTACGATGAGGCGCTGCACGGAGTAAGCGGCTTCATCGGCAGTTACTACCTCGCCGCGCTGCGTGCCGGCGAGGAGATGGCGAAACGCGCTCGCGACCCGTCTACAGCCGCTCGGTTCCAGAGCGTCTACCTGGCAGGTCGAAAGAATCTGGTCGTCCGCTGCTGGAACGGCGAGTACTTCCAGCAGGACCTTCCCGGCTACGAAAAGCGCGGGGGCGAGGTCGGACCCGGCTGCATGGCGGATCAGGTGATCGGGCAGTGGTGGGCGCACCAGCTCGGCCTCGGGTACCTGCTGCCGAAGGAGATGGTCCAGAAGGCGCTTCGGTCGGTTTTCCAGTATAACTGGTACCCGGATCTCACCGGATGGAAGCACGCGCCGCGCGCATTTGCAGGCGCGAAGGATCGCGGCCTCATCATCTGCACCTGGCCAAAGGGCGGGCGCCCTGCCAGCGTGATGAACTACTCCGACGAGGTGTGGACCGGCATCGAGTACCAGGTGGCGGCTCACATGCTCTATGAGGGGATGCGGGACGAGGCCTACGCGATCGTGAAGGGACTACGCGAACGCTACGATGGCGTTCCTCGGCCGCCCATTCTTCGCAATCCCTGGAACGAGATCGAGTGCGGAGGCCACTACGCGCGCGCCGGGGCCTCCTGGTCTCTCCTGCTCGCGCTGAGCGGCTGGCTCTACGATGGCATTACGAGCGAGCTCACGCTCCGTCCGCTCCAGAACCCGGAAGCGTTCAAGTGCTTCTTCACCGGCCCGGAGGGCTGGGGCAGTGTGACAACAGGCCATCAACCGGGCTCCCACCAGGCTGAGATCCACGTGGTGGAAGGCACACTGGCCATTTCGGCGCTGCACCTCCATGCTGCCGAGGGGGCATCCACCGCGTCGCTCAAGGTTGGCGCTCGCACGCTAAAGGCGACCATGAAGCATACAGCCCAGCGTATCACAATCAGTCCGGCCCGACAGATAGTGCTGCACTCGGGCGAGCGGCTCACAGTTCGTATCGGGTAGCGCGAGGAGCTTCCAATGGATGTTAATCGGGCCTGGCCATCCGGGCCATTCACGCGCCGCGATGTGGTGAAGCTCGCGGCCCTCGCGGCGGGCGGGCCACGCACGCGCTCCCTCCGCTCGGGCGGTGCCGAAGCCAACAGGTTATAATCCGTAATCATCATGCCTATAAGGAGACCCGATGCGCGCCGTTAAGTCGTTGCTGATCGTTATCGCCCTCACCCACCCCCTGTTCGCCTCTGCACAGACAGTGCAGTCGCGAGTGGCCTCGGTCTCAAACGGCCGCACCAGCTTTCGCTGCAGGGTCGTCACCATCCGGCTCGGAGGCCCCGTCCAGGCGCGCATCGTGATCGCTCAGGGCGGCGTGGGCCGCACGGAGTCGTTCGAATCGATGGTCGCCCGCACACACGCGGTTGCGGCCGTTAATGGCTCCTTCTTCGACGCCTACAACAAGACCGGCGATAAGGACCCGAACATGACCCTGATCACCGGCGGCGAGGTGATCCATAAGGGCGGGACGGGCACTGTCATCGGCTTTGGCCCGCAGGGACCCATCATGGGCCGGCTCGAGCTGCCGATACGCGGCGTACTGGCAGCACCCGGCCAGCGGCCGAGCTCCTGGTTCGCCTACTGGCTTAACCGCACTCCCCAGAGCGCCGAGAACATCTGCATCTACACCCCCGCGCGCGGCGGGCGTTGCAGAGTCTTCGATGGAGCATCGGTTGTCGTTCGGCAGGGGATTGTGCAGCAGGTGGTGGAAGGGGATACCGCGATCCCACACGATGGCTTTGTCATCAACTTCCGCGGCCCCATGGCGGGGGAGGCGCGCAGGTTCACCCCCGGCGCGCTCGTGAGCTACACGCTTCCCCGCAACCCGCGCGATCCCGCTTCGCCCTGGGAGCACGTGACCGAGGCGGTTGGCGCTGGGCCTCGCCTGCTCACGGACGGGGTCATTACGCTCACTCCAACGGACGAGGGATTTACGGAGGCGAAGATTCTCACAGCCCGCGGGCTTCGGAGCGTAATCGGCATCACCTCCCGTGGCGACATCCTGCTCGTCTCCGTGGGCGGCGCCACCATGCTCGACCTGGCGCAGATCATGCGCTCCCTCGGCGCGGTGCAGGCGATGAACCTCGATGGAGGCGCGTCTGCAGGCCTCTTTGCGAACGGCTCCATGCTGACTCGTCCCGGCCGCGCCCTGAGCAATGCCCTGGTCTTCACGCGCCGATAGCGCACGCGGGGCCGATAGTGCGTGGAAGGATGCGGGGCTTCGGTGTGGTATGATTCTCAGTGGCGCAGATGCTGCGCGCCCGGAGTTTCGCCCTGCTCACCGCCGAAGAGATACCCCATCCCTACCACGTCGATCGGCCCTATACCATCGAAGAGGCTCGCCGCTACTGCGAGCGCCTCGCCCGCTCCCACTACGAGAACTTTCTGGTG
>JBBRJW010000022.1:0-11079 GCA_038218705.1 Chthonomonadales bacterium
CTGCTGCAGCAGATCTATGGCTGAGGAAAGAGTGAGAGCGGACATGTCAGGCATGAAATACTATTTCGACGCCTGAATGCCATATGACTCCCCAAGCGAGCAATTCAACCGAAAAAACATCAATGCTGAACTGTTACCCCGGCTGGCCCGAGGTGTATTGGCTCAGCGATAACTCCTATAAGTGCGCGTGTGGGGTACTGAGTGAGCTCGGTTCAGCCAATAATATAGCCGCGCCGCGCTATCAGAACCTATTTGGCGCTTGCCGAAAGAGCCTCTCCATGAGGATAAGCCAGGGCGGACTGCCGCCCGCACAACACTTTGGCATCGAGGGCGCGCTCCCAACGCCCTCTGCTAGCATACGTTCGCATAGGCGGTTCTGTCACCCTGCAGAAGCGGCCGTCGCCGAAGGGCTATCGGACCTCCCGGCCGTCACGGCTCCGTCCACCCTCTGCACTTCGCCAACTCCAGGGCAGCCGAGCACATGGGCTCAGGCCCTCCCCCGCTCCATTGAGGATCGGCTGGCAGCCCTCGAGTCCGAGAACGCACTGCTGCGCCGCTCGCTGGAGGCTATTGGCGCGCCTCTCGGCCCGGAATCGAGCGGCCCGCCAGCTCCTCCCATGGTCTGGGTATCCGTTATCGCCTGCTGTGCAGCGCTGCTCTTTGCGTTGGTCGCGTGCTTCCGGCACGGCTGAGAGCGTCTGGTTCAGCTCACCAAGATTGCCCACGACGGCATCTGGCAGGGCATTGGCCGCTCCGCGTCGAACCAGTTGCTGGCGCGACTGGAGGCGCAGTACATGGACACTCACACCCCGAATGGCTCAAGCGGTATCCAACGGGTATTCATAGTAGTGCTCGATGGAGTTGGGGCGGGCGACCTTCCGGATGCTGCCCTCTATGGCGACCAGGGAAGCAACACGCTGGCGCACACGGCGGAGGCTGTGAACGGGCTCAGCATGCGGCACATGGGACAGCTCGGATTAGGCAATATCCTTCCGCTGCTGGGCGTTCCGCCGGTGGGTTCCCCTCTCGGCTGCTTTGGTCGCCTCAGGGAAGCGTCGCCCGGCAAGGACACGATTACGGGGCACTGGGAGATCGCGGGAGTGATATTGTCCCAGCCATTTCCCACGTACCCAGACGGCTTCCCCACCTCCGTGATACGCGAATTTGAGCAGCGCATCGGACGGGAAACCCTGGGTAACGTGCCGGCGTCCGGCACAGAGATCATCGCGCGCCTCGGTGACGAGCACGTTCGGACGGGTAAGCCTATTGTCTACACGTCGGCGGACAGCGTGTTTCAAATTGCAATGCACGAAGCGGTAATCCCGATCGAGCGGCAGTATGAGTTCTGCGCTCTGGCGCGGGAGCTCCTGCGAGGTGAGCATGAGGTGGGCCGGGTGATCTGCCGGCCCTTTGAGGGCGCATCCGGCGCGTTTCGGCGAACTGAGCGGCGGCGAGACTACCCGGTTGCCGCGCCGCACAACGTTGTCGACGCGTTGGCCGAAACCGGCCGCCGGGTCCACGCGATCGGCAAGATCAACGAGATTTTCAATGGGCGCGCGATTACGTCGTGGGCGCACACCACCAATAACGCCGACCATATCGCGGCTCTTCAGGAGGCGGCGGAGACCTGCGACGACTCGCTGATCTTCGCGAACCTGGAGGACTTCGACATGCTCTACGGCCACAGGAACAATCCGGCCGGCATGGCCCAGGCGCTGCACGAGTGGGATTCCGCACTGCCTCAGGTGCTGGCGGCTCTTCGCCCGGGCGACCTCTTCGTGATTACCGCCGATCACGGCAATGACCCGACGACGCCCTCCACAGACCACTCCCGCGAATACACCTTTCTGCTGGCGTATGGTCCCGGCCTGAACGCGGGCTGCGATCTGGGTGACCGCTCCACCTTTGCAGACATCTCCGCAACGGTTCGCGAGGCATTTGGGATCGAGCCGGGTTCTGCCGGGACATCGTTCCTGAGCGAGCTGCTCCCTTCCCCCTGATCGTGTGCGGTTACGGGGCGGGCGCGCGCTCGATTTCGATTCGATTGGTGTGGAAGGTCGATCCGCCCCCCATGTCTGCGAGGCAGTCGCTCGTCAGCGCATTGACGTTGCGTCCATCCGGGCTGTCGCGCGCCCACCAGAGCGAAGGGGACCATGCGCAGCCCGGCTGCGCCCGATCGCTGATAGCGGCTGTCAGCATCACCTCGCCCCGATCGTTCCAGACCCTGAGCAGATCCCCCTCTACGATAGACCTCGCCTCGGCGTCCTCCCGATGGATCCAAATCCGCGGGGACTTTTCGCCCTTCTGCAGCTCCTTCTGATTGGCAAAACTCGAGTTGAGGAAGTGGTGCGCCGCCGGACTGAGCAGGTTGATCGGATAGCGAGCCTCGTTCTCTTCGGACCCGTCCATCGGTGGCGTGTAGCCCGGAAGAGGGTCGAGGCCATCCCGCTCAGCCGCCGCCGAAAGCAGCTCGATACGGCCCGATTCGGTTCGGAACGGTGCACTGCGAGCGAATGGCGCCTGGTCTAGCTTCTCGGTTTGCAACTTTGCGAAGCCATGCTCCTCCAGGTACTCGTAGGTAACACCCTCGAGCCAGGGATGGCTGCTCTCCAGCGCGCCCCGAATGACATCCTCGGCACTTTCGTGGAAGCACGGCTCATCAAAGCCCATGGCCAGCGCGATGGCGTTCAGAACCTCGAGGTTTGAGCGGGATTCCCCGAGCGGCGCGATCACCGGCTTGCACAGGTTGAGGTAGAGATGGCCGTAGGCGGTCATCAGATCGAGGCACTCCATCTGGGTGGTGGCCGGCAGGACCAGGTCCGCGAGGAGCGCCGTGTCCGTCATCATCTGCTCGTGTACCACCGTGAAAAGGTCTTCCCGCGTAAGGCCCTGGCGCACCCGATTGCTATCGGGAGCAACGGCCGCCGGGTTAGAGTTATAAACGTAGAGCGCGCGGATTGGAGGGCCCTTCTCCTCGAGCAGCGCCCGGCCGATCACGTTCATGTTGATCGCTCGCGAAACGGGACGGCCATAGTCAGGCCCGCCGACCTCTGCGGGTGCGCGGCGGAGGTGCGGCGGAGCGAGGTGAGCGCGGTTCAGCGGAAAGTGACCGCTGCTGGAGAGGAGGAGACCGGAGCCTGGCTTACCCCACGCGCCGACAAGCGCCGGCAGCGTCGTGATCGCGCGGATCATCGATCCGCCGTTCGTCGTGCGGGAGAGTCCATAGCCGAGGCGGATTGCCGGGGCCGGCGACTCGCCGTAGGCGCGAGCGAGCCGCTCGATCTCGTTAGCCGGCAAGCCCGTGATCGCCGACACGGCGTCTGGGGTAAACGCGAGGCAGCGCTCGCGGTACTCGCGCCAGCCCACGCTCTTTTGCTCCAGGTACGGCTCGTCCGCGAGGCCATCGCGAAAGAGGACGTGCGCGATTCCGAGCGCCAGGGCCCCGTCGGTGCCTGGACGCGGCTGGAGGTACCAGTCCGCGGCGTTCGCGGTGCGGGTGCGGTAGGGATCGATTACAACCAGCGTTGCGCCGGCAGCCTGCGCCTTCCGGAGAAATGGCATGAGATGCACGTTCGTACTGCTGACGTTCGCGCCCCATATGATGATGAACTGGCTCCGCGCGAAATCCTCCGGGTCCATGCCGGCGGTAGAGCCGTTAACGTACGCGTAGCCTGCTCCCGCGGTCGACGAGCAGATGGTGCGGAGAAGGCGCGATGCTCCCATGCGCGGCCAGAGGCGGTTGTCGCACGCAGTCATACTGACGACGCCCATCGTTCCTGCATAGGAGTAGGGGAGGATCGCTTCCGGCCCGCTCTCTGCGATAATGGACTTCCAGCGCGCGGTAATCAGCTCAATGGCGTCGTCCCATGAAATCGGTGAGAAGTTACCGCTGCCTTTTGGGCCCGACCGCAGCAGCGGGGTCAGGACCCGATCGGCATGATAGACCCGGTCCTCGTAGTGGGCCACTTTGCGGCAGAGCTGCGCGCCGGTGTAGGGGTTCGCGGCGTTTCCGCAGACGCCCAGCAGTCGGCCGTCCTCGACCTCGGCCAGCATGGAGCAGGTGTCTGGGCAATCGTGGGGACAGGCGGTCTTAAGCATTGTTCGCATATCATGACAGCTTTCGTAAGTGGAGATGAGGCGCGGGCCCCGGAGAGTCGCGCTCTCCGGGGCCCGGCTGCACGCTGGTTTCAGTAAGGCGCTAGAAGCGAGTGGCCGTCAAGTCGAAGGAGAACCTCCGCAGCAGGGTCGAGTAGGTGAGCTGCAGCTCGCGGGCTCCAAGCCTGCGCCCGACCGTGAACTGCATATCGCTATAGCTCTGGTCGTTAAAGCGCTCGAGCGAAACGGAGGTGAGGAAACGCCAGTAGCCATCCAGTCGGTAGGATACGTCCGCCAGAAGGCTTAAATCGGCCGCGTCTATGTAGGTGCTTCCGATTACTGCCGCCTGGAACCGCTTCACTCCCTGCATATTATAAGTAGCGCTCACCCGATGCTTACCATCGGAGACATAAGTGTTCGCAGGCTGATTTACGAAATCGTAAGTGAGGTTGAGCGATCCGCCACCGGAGATGCTCCGATCGAGCGAGAGTGACGCCAGCGTTGTGAGGCCGCTTGCCTGCGACTGTGACCAGATGTGGCCAACTGAGAACGAATTGGTAAGCGTGGTTCGCTTATCCAGGAGCAGCGGCCGGGTGAAGGCCCGCATGTTCACGGTCTCCGTCGTATCGTTGTAAGCGATGATGTTCGGGTCATTCGTAATGGTGTGCCCGGTATTGTACGTGGTTCCGAGCGTGTACTGGAAGGTCCTCGATCCACCAAGGCGATGGGCGACAGTCTCTGCATAGACGTTGGACTGGAGCGTGGTCGTGCCGGTGGTGGCGAAGGCCTGACCGGCGGAGAAGTTTCCCCCTAATCGAAACGCCTTGTACTGCTTGCTCAGGTTGGTCGACGTGAAGACGCTGTCGTGGTGCGGGAAGTCCACGTAGACCGAGCCCTGAGTGGTGCTGTTGAACTCCTGGTTGTGCGACCACCGGAATCCCCAGTCGCTGCGCGTAAGCCCCGTAAACCCATACTGGCCCTCGTAGCGATGATCGCCCTGGTTCGAATAGCCTTTGAGAAGGTCAATCGACCAGCCGGGCTCGGTAGCGTAGTAGCCGCGCCCGAGCTGCTGCTGGTGGCGCAAGTAGACAATTCCCGTGGAGCGCGGGGAGAGCTCAAAGTAGAAGGGGAGCTCTAACCCGAGGCCGCTCGTACCGACGCTGATAAACTGATCCGAGAAGAGCTCTGTGGACCCAATAGGCATCTCGTAGAACGGCAGGGCCATCACCTGAACCTGGTCCTGGAAGAAGCGGGGCCGCCTGAACTGTATCCGGTCGCCGGGGAAGAAGGTGATGCCCTTGGCCACCACAACGAGCTTGACCTGAAGCTCGATGGGATTGATGTACGACCCGGGGATCTGCGTCTTCATCGGCTCCGCGCGAAGGTCATCCCCGCTCAGCGTGACAGGGCGCAGGCGGCCGGTCTCGTCCTCGGCCAGGGCAAAGCCCTGGGAGGTCTGGATGGAGTAGTAGAGCCGTGTCGCCCGGACCATCGTCTTACCGCGACGAATGGTGATATTATCCCGCGCCCGAATCACGAGGTCGTCACACCGCACCTGAATCCGATCGGCGATGATCGAGAGATTTCGAAAGGCCATCTTGGCGCCGGCATTGCGCCCGTTGATATCGATGATCCGGTCGGTGGCGCTGTACGATAGGTAACTGCTGGCGCTGAACGCCATGTAGTTGTTGCCCTCGAACGTGGCCTCGGGATCGTCGGTAAACAGCACATCGATGGTTGACACCGACTGCCCGGGAACCGATGCAGTAACGTGGGCGACCCCGGCAATCGGGGAGGAGGTGAGGTTTACGGTTGCCATTCCGTTAATGGCCGTTGCGATGGTCTGGGAGAGTGTGCCCGAGGTGGTCTGGAACTGAACCGATACGCCGGTGGAGACTGGCCGTCCGCTCGAGTCGCGAACATCGGCCCGGATCACCGTCGTATGCTTACCATCCGCGAGGAGAGTTGAACGCGTAGCCGAGAGTGACAGGGTTCCGAAGCCAATAGCTACGGCGCGGCCTGCAGAGCAGGCCGCGGCGAGGAGCAGTGTGAGGGAGAGGAGGCGGCGGACGGTCATGGCTCGCGTGGTCTCCAGATAGACGGAAACGGTGTTACTTGGCCGGGTCCGTGCCGCCGGCGGGCACGGGAGCGGCCGTTTTCGGCGGTGCGAGCAGCGAGGTCATCATCTGCTCGGCCAGATCGCGAGCGAGCTTCGACGCGAGGTCGATCTCTTTCGCGCCTTCCGGAGCTTTCGCGGGGCTCGTTCCGTTGATGCCTGCGCCGCGGGGCTTGCCAGCGAGGTCGATCAGCCGGGCACTCATTACGATACTGACCTGGTTCTTGTCGGTATCGTATTCGTAGCTATCGATCGACATCACCAGTGCAAGGTCGTAGCCCGCAAGTGTGGTGAGCTTCCGCACCCTGAGGTCGGTTCCTGTCGGCTTGTCCACCTCGGCCGCGGAAAGACTATTCTCGTTGAGGGCTCGGCGAACAGTCGGGAGCGAACGGCGGAAGAGCACGGAGTGGAAGCGACCGGAGGCAGTGAGCCGGCTCTGTGCAACGTCCGTGAGGATGTCGCCGAGCTGGTCCTTTGCGCTCGAACCAGCCGCTGCAGGGGCCGCGGCGTCCGCGCCGGCGCTGGTATCAACCGGAAAGATGACGGCGACGCGCGGAGGAATAACGGGTTCCTGGGTCTTGGAGCGCGATTTGGAGGAATCGCTCTTCGAAGCTGCAGAAGTGTTCTTGGAGTCCTTCTTGGACTTCGGAGCCGCCTTGCCGGCCTCGGCCGACGAACTCCCGCTATCAAGCGCGCGGACCGGCAATTGGGCGCAGGCTAGCAGCAGAACAGCGGAGGCCGCAATGGTGATGCTGGCCGACAGGCGAAACGTGCAATGAGTACGCATTCGTTGCATACGACTTCTCCAGTTAGCGTGCGTCCGGTCCAGAAGCACCGGACCGTCTTATGGTGCAAATTGAAAGGTGTGGCGGGAGCTTTGGCGGCTCCCGCCACACCGCTCATGCTGGCTAGCGAGCGATCAGGAATGGCCGCGTAACGCGCGACCGCTGACCATCGGCGCTCAGTGCGCTCACTTCAACCGTGTAGCTGCCGGCCGAGAGCGACATTCCGCGGCGATCGCGAAGATCCCAGACCGCCTGGCCCAGGGTTGTCGCGCCGTCCGTGGTGGCTCGGGTGGAGGTTGACGGATTGAGCGTGCGGAGTGTCGCTCCGCTCGCGTCCCGGATTACGACCTGGGCGTCCACTGGCTGGGTCAGATTGTACTGAATTGTCACGCTGGCCGGCTGTCCGGCGATTCGGTGCGCGGACGTGATGACGTTGACGCCCGTGATGACCGCGGCTCCGCCGGTGCGTGCAGGCTCTGCAATCAGCTCCAGGCTTCGGGTAGCCGTCGAACCGGTGTTGATGGAGAGCGACGCAGTGGATCGGAGGTCCCGCTGCGTGCCCGTATCATGGTCGACGAGCTTCAGTCGGTACGAGCGCGGAACGACCGAGCTGAAGTTGTTCCAGCTCAGGGTCACGTTCTCGTTCGGCTTGACACTGGTTATCGTAATCGGCCAGCTCTTGCGCGTCGTGTCGGCTGACCGCATGTCATAGGCGTAAGCGCCGCTAGCCCGGCCCCAATCGCCATGGGTGATGCCGATGGTAACGGTTGAGTCTGTTGACGGTGGCTTGTTGAACTTGAAGTTGTCCGCGCCCTCGGTGGCTCCAGGAGCTACCCCGATGTAGGCGGTATCCATGCTCGACTCGCCGCGGGCAGTTATGGCAAGCTGCCATCGATTGATCGCGCTGCGCCCTGACTGGATGCCGGTGGAGGCCCCAATCTGTGCGGCGCGGGTCACCTGGCCGCCCGGGGTATCTGCGCCCGGGAAGATGAACTGCAGATTTGCCTTGCGGACATAGATCCAGTAGCCCTGGAACGGCTGTATCTGAACACCAAGTGTCTGGTACAGGTCGTAGTGCCAGTTGGCAGGATTGATGTCGCTTGTATTGTACTGGTAGACGGCCGGGAGGATCCAGTTATGGAGCGAGTCGGCGGCGTCGACGATGTTGTTGAGCGTGAGCGAGGCCGGGTCGAAGATCTGGACCTCCGAGAGCCTGAAGCCGTAGAGGTATGGGTCGCCGATCTGATTCCACCCTTGCGGGTACGTGACTTTGTAGGTCGCCGCGTTAGGCTGGGTCTGGCTTTCCAGCGGTGGATACTTCTGCGTGTCGATTGTGAGCGTCACGTCCGTTGAAAGGTGGCTGCGCACCCAGTAAGCCAGGCCTGGCGTCAGGGTATTTACCGGCTCGTAGTGAGCCAGCAGGGGGTTCCAGCGGACGATATCGATCAGTGGCGTCTGCGCGTTGGTGACGCCAAGAACTGCTGTCGGTGGGGCGTTGTTGGCAACCACCGGGAACGAGAACATCTGGAACTGGCCCTGCGTGGTTGTCGAGTTCTTCAGCACGAACGTAGGCGGCCCCGGAAGCTCGATAGACTTCTGCACACTCTTGCCGTTCCCGATGGATGGCGACGCGGTAACGGTGTAGCGAAGGGTTCCAGAGGCCGGAGTAGTTGGATCCGGCTCTACCAGCCATGAGACGCTGTTCTCGCTGCCCGGGCTGACGGAAGCGATCTGCTGCTGCGCGGACTGCTGCGTGGTCGCGTCCCGGTAGAGTCGGAGACCTGGCGGCAGATCGATGAAGAGGTTGACGGGTCCAATCGCGATTCCGCCGGACTGCGTCAGGTCGGTCAGGTTCTGGACATAGGCGGTTACGGTGAACGGGCTCGGCCCGATTACCGTTTTGGGATTCAGCGGGTCGGTCTTGTCGGTAGAGAGCGTCAGCGCGCTTGGACCTGTGACGCTGAGAGAGATCGGTGCGCCGAAGTCGTTTTCGCTATCTCCCTGTCCGACATAGGTTACATAGGTTCGCGTCTGGTTCGCCGCGATATCCTGCGGGTTCCAGTAGAGCGCGACCGATGCATCCGTGGTGTTGGCAGTGCCAAGACGGTCAAACGAGACCAATGGGTCCGGCTTGAAACCCCAGACCACGTCGAAGTTGCGGTTCGCCGTTGCGTTTACGGTGTCGGTCCCGTTCAGGACGCGGGTTCTGCCGTATGCGAAGGACGACGGCGGGGTCGGCTCGGACTGGGCCGAGTTCGTTGGCGCCAGGGTACCTCGAACGGAGTGAATCTTCGCAGGAGCGATGGCGGTGGCAGGCGATACCTGTACGAATGACTCCCATCGGCTCGGAACGTCGCTGCCGCTGAGGAGGACCTCGTGGCGGAGGTACGGCCCGGTCGGGACCCGAAGGGGTCCATCGACCTCGCCGAGGGAGCTGGCCGAAGGCTGGATATTGATGTCCTGCACGAAGACAAGGCCAACGGAATGGGTCTGGCCCGCAGAGTGGTTCACAACGTCGAATTGGAACCGAACGGTATCGTGGACAAAGGTCCCCGTCATCCGGATCTCAATCTGAGGATCGTAAGTGGCGTTGCTGCCGCCCCCGGTAACACCCGTCACAGCGGCCTTGGTCTGCCATGCAGCAACGATGTGACTGCCAATCACGGTCGGCGGGGTTGTCCAGGTGCCTGTGGCCTGATCGCCCCAGATGTAGTCACCGCCCTGCCGGGTTGTGATATTGCCGGTAGCTGCTGCGAGGGTGCCGCCGTTTCCGCCGTCGGTCCGGACGAAGAGCCAGGTGCCGAAGTAGTAGGGTGCGACCCCCGCTACGGCCTGAATCTTCAGCGGAGCCGGCCAGAGGAGCAGGTTGCCGAAGATTCCGCCGCCCGAGTCTAGGGGATTCGTTGCCGTTGTTATGAGCCCGATAGAGCCCGCAACATTTGTTCCGACCCCGACTTCAAGACTCAGGTAGGCGTTGCTAACCACGGAATAGAGGTCGGCGGCGGCGGGCGGGTTTGCTGTTCCCGGGAACTGGGCCGATGCCGGGCGCGCCGTCAGTACGGCGCCTAACGCCAGCACCGCGCAGCCGAGTGTCTTGATGCGATTAAGGTTCACAGAATACCACCCCATGGGTAGTCCTCCCTATTGACGTAATCAGCGCTTGGCAAGCCGGGGATGCGCCGTGCCGGTTTCGATAGCCTTTTGCAAGCGAGCGGGCCAGACGAAACAGCTCCCGCGCGGGTCATGCACTCTGCGCCTGGCGCTCCTGTCGGGGGGGACAGAAAGTCGAGTTGCTCTTTCATGGATCATCTCTCTGGCGCCGCCCTGTTGTCGCTTCGCCAGAGAGCATTCAGTCGGTCGCCTGATATCAGCGACCCGCGAGTGTCACCGGTCGCGTTTCACGTGTGATCTCGCCGGTTCCGGACACGGCGCGTATCTGGAACAGGTAAGTACCTGCGCCCAGCGCATTGCCCTGGCGAGTGAGACCGTTCCACGTGAGTGTGTTGTGACCACTTCCGGCAGCACGGGTCGGACTGACTACCGCCAGCACCTGGCCGTTTGTGCCGAGGAGCTGAGCCTCAATCTGGGCATCCTGAGAGAGGTCGAAACTGGCCTGCACGATGCCGGCAGATCGACCGCCCCGGGTGGGCGAGAAATTGAGGACGAGGTTCGACAGCATCGCTCTTCCGCCGCCGGTACTGGGCGAGGCAGTGAGTTCGAACGCTCTGGTCCCGGCGCTGTGCCCGGAGTTGAACGTGTAGCTCGGCTGCCGGCCCAGGTCGATCGACTGTCCCGTCGACGTATCGGTTAGCACCAGCCGGTAGGTCCGAGGAAGAGCACGGATGTTCGGGGCCGTAATGGTCACGTCCGAGTTCTTCTGATCGGTATCGACTACAAGGTTCCACTTGCGCGTTCCACCCAGTGGCTGGATGTCCGCAGCGTAGGTTCCACTTGCGCCTTCGTGAGTAACGCTCAGTGTAACGTACTGCCCGGGCACCGGGGGCTTGGGAATCAGCGTCGAGCGTGTCGAAGCGGCACGGCTCATCCCGACGAAGTTGTTGCTGTCGCGGAGATTGTTCGTGC